>JAEINX010000022.1 GCA_016342645.1 Bacteroidales bacterium
CTAACGTTTTGCAAATATGGCCCGTAGCCGTTCACTTGCAGTTTGTTTTTTGATTACTCGTATGTTTATATTTCTACTCATTTGTCTTGATAGCACTAAAGCGGCTATGGGCTATGATTTGCTGTTAGCGATAGTTACTTTTCTGTTTTATTATTCCTTTCTTCCTGCCATTCGAGGCTCAACTTAATTTCATTAAATATATAGTCAAAGGTATTTTTATAATCTTCATATAGTTCTTTTGAATTGGGGTGAACTTTATAAAATATCTCCTTATAATTGGAAAGATTCATGATTGGTTCAGGAGGATCATCGTATCTGGTCATTGCTTTATAAGGATCGTCTTTGTAAGGATCTTCAATTCCTAAATAGTGGTTGTTTAGAAATCCCCAAACCAATGAGTTTAATAATTGCTTTTGAAATTTTTCACTCTGATTCAAAATTTCATCTAAAATCAATTTTGGTCTTAATGAAAAGAGAGGTTCAAATGAAAAGCTTATTTGTTCTTCAGCAGATCCAATATGTCTAATGTGATAGTCTAAATATGCATGAATTGAGGAAGTGGTGTTTGTTTTATAGCATATCTTTCCATAAAGAAAGGTCAAGCTGGAAACTGTCTGAAATTGATTTCCGGAATAATATCCTAAAAATTGACATCCGTCTAATGAATCAAAAATAGGTTTACAAATTCTAAATTCTGATTCTGATAGTTTGTTTTTATCAGAATATTCAATCAGTTTCTTGTATAAGGTTGAATCTTCACACTTATTATAAATTGTCGAGTCATTTCCAGGTATTATTCCAAATGAAAATATTGGAATTAATAATAGAACTATGATTTTTATACCTCTCATTGTTTTTCTGTAATTATCGCTAACTTGTAAATAATTACTACGCTATAGGCGTTATTTCGCATTTACCTACCGTTATGCTTTTTATTAATTTATTGATTAGTAGCAAATTCTTTGTTTTTATATAAATATTCATGATTTTAATGGGCAAATATAAGTAATACATTTCAAATATTCAAATTATCTAACGGACTTTTTATTTTCTGTAATTGTTTATTTACAACGTGAATAAATATTTCTATCGTTTTAGGGGAATTATGACCTAGCAATTTCTGTATATACTTTATATCAACTTCTGCTTCAAGTAAATGTGTCGCAAAAGTGTGACGCAATGTGTGCGAAGCTCTTTTTTTAATTACTCCGGCTTTTTTAATGCTCTTACTCAGAACATTTCTGAAGCTACTTGCTGAATATTTTCTACGGAACAAAAATGTCTATCATTTCTGCTATGATTATGGTTATTTGAAACTTGAAGATGAAAAAGTGCTGATAGTAAAATGGCAAAAGTATATGTAAAAAGACCCGCGATATATGCGGCAGTTTTTTCATTATTTAAAATTCCTTGTTCAATATTCGGTATTATTTTTTAATTCGAATCAAGGCTTGAATGTTTTTTTGCCACCAAGACTCTAAATCTCAAAGAAACACTAAATTATAAAAATAGAAGTTTATTAACTCTTTGTGTTTCTTTTGTGTTTTCGTGTCTTGGTGGCTAATATTCTGCAAGTTAGAATTTCATCTCTTGATTCGCATACTTAGTAAAACTTTCAAAATAACTTCCACAAATTTGAGTATTTAAAATTTCAAAACAAACAATAATTTCAGCCACAGATTCACAGATTCAATGTACTTAGATTTAGGTTACCAATGAGTTAAAGAATAGATCAATTGTTTTGATCTGTGAATCTGTGGCAAAACATATAACCTACTTTTGGGGATGTTATTTTGACATCATTACATATTCTGAATTTACAACTAACATCATAAAAGAATACCGAAATATATAGTAATTTCCTAATTAAATCATTCAGGCTTTTTGTTAAACAATACGTTATCATGGTTATGCCATTTAAGAATTTCGCAACGTAAAACGTTCTCTAAAATATGATAAGCAAAAATCTCTCAACGTAAAACGTTCTCTAAAATATGATAAGCAAGAATCTCTCAACGTAAAACGTTCTCTTAAATATGATAAGCAAGAATCTTGCAACGTAATACGTTCTCTAAAATATGAAAAACAAGATTCTCTCAACATAATACGTTCTCTAAAATATGATAAGCAAGTATCTCGCAACATAATACGTTCTCTTGATTATGATATTCAATTATGTCATTTTATATTACAACAATTTACTTATATCGTTCAATAATGCCCATATATTATGAGTGAATGAGAGAATGAATGAATGGGAAAATATAACGTAAATATTGTTTTTCAATATACTTACTAAATACAAGCTCTTTCCAGATGATTTACCTTTGGATATTTATCATCATTTCATGCCATTTTGACAAATGAGCGGCATGATGGCCCTTAATAAGAACAATGTGGTTACCTAATGGTGCATTTAATAAATCCTCCACATTATAATTATCTGATAATTTTATTTTTACCTGTGTTCTGCATCGAAACTCCGAAAATCCCGGCCTTGTTATTCTTCCTTCTGCAAGCCATAATTTATCAAGTCTCTCACCGCCAATTCTTACTAATGTTATATTTTGAGACTCCATCTCACCCTGTATGCCCACACCAAGTCCGGTTTCAAAATGTGATCTGATAATGAATTTATCAACCATGCAAGGTGCTATGGTACAATGGGCAAGCCATAATGAGTTTTCTTTAATTAATATCTCAGCAGGATTAGCCATCCACGAATTCTCGTTTAAAAGCAATTTTATCCATAACATTGCAAGAGTTGAAGGAATATCGCTTTCGCAACCGGCAATAATTCCATCATCATTTAATTTTGCAAGTGCTAAACATCCTGTTATTTTATAATTAATAACAAGATCGAAACAACGTAAAGTAAAAGCATTCAGGCTTTCATTTTTTATTATTTCTTTAATCGCCATATAAATACTCGCTGAATCAAATAATTCTTCTTTCGAGGGTTCAATAATTTTTTCAGCTTTGTTAAGAAAAGAATTTAGAATTGATTCAACTTCTTTTTTTGAAAACTTTTTCGATTTATAAAAAATATCTTCCGGTTCAATAGGAACTATTTTCGGTCCCCAAACTTTTTTAATGATTTCAGGTTCAGGATTGCTTGCTACGAGCCATTCTGAAGCATTCCCAGCCATTCCAATTTTTGAATGTTGCAATGATTTTTGTGTTTCAGATAATAGTGTTGCATCAATTATTTTCTGAATACCTTGTTCATCATCAGGACTATTAAGAAAAAATATTCTACCATTCTCACCGCTTTGTATCAATCGGGCAAGAACCTCAAGAGCAGCAGGAAGTGAGTTGTTCTCAGGATATGCAATAAGAAAAACCGCTTCGTTTGATACAAACTTTTTTCTTTTTGCATGAAGTTCAAGAATTTTTCGTTCGGTACCTCCTGTAACAACAAAGTAAAATAATGGGTTTATGGTGTCAATTCTTTCCTGCTTTAGACTAAGTCCGTTATGATTGCTGAACAATTGAATATAAGCGGAAACCGATCTCTCGAATTCATTTGAATCGTGTAAAGCCGAAGATATTAAAAGGTAATCGAAATTGACAGAATTAGTTTTCATTTTTTTAACACAACAAATTTTTCACCCTAAGTATTTCTTTTTCGGCATCCGAAACGAGTTCATGGATTATTTCCTTTAAAGGTTGTACCTTTTTAGTAAGGCCGACACTCTGGCCCGCCATAAGAGATCCATTTTCAACATCTCCATCAACAACTGCATTTCTAAGAGTACCGGCCCAATAAGCTTCAACCTCGTATTGAGCATCCATACGGGAAATGTCGTTATTCTTAAGTTTTTCTAACAGTTTAAATTGCAACTTCCCGAAATTATCCATTGCCTTATTATTTAAAGCCCTTACAGCAACTACGGGAAGATTAGAACTATATTGAGGTGTGCTGATTGCTGTTCGGGCCTTAGCCTTTTTGAATGCATTTTTGAATTTTTGATGGGCAGTACATTCATCACTCATCACAAAACGAGTTCCCAATTGCACTCCCGAAGCACCCATTAATAATAAATGTGCAATCATTCTGCCTGTCCCGATTCCACCTGCAACAAAAACAGGAAATTTATCAAATTCAAATAAAACCTGCTGCAAAAGAACAATTAAGCTAACATGACCTATATGACCTCCTGCCTCGCTTCCTTCAAGTATTAAACCATCGACTCCATGATTTATCATCATTTTTGCAATTGACTCGGTCGATGCAAAAGCCATAGTTCTTTTTCCTGATTTTTTAATTGCTTCAACTTCGCTTGATTTAGGAAATCCTCCGGCAAAAACAACGAATTCTACATTTTTATTTTTTGCAATATTTAAGTGATCCTGAAAATTAGGAGCAATTGTAATAAGGTTTACGGCAAAGGGTTTTTTTATATTTTCAATACATTTATCCAATTCTTTTTCAAATAATTCGGGAGGCATGTTTCCACCTGCTAAAACCGGAAAAGCTCCATTATCGCTAACAGCTTTAACAAGATCGTAATCACTAATCCAAGTCATTGCACCCGAAATAATTGGATAATTGACACCTAAAAAATCTTTTCCTTTTTCCCAAATTTTATTGATATTTTTCATTCATACTTTTTATTAAGATATTTAATCCTTGAATCATCTGTATCCGTGTCTGATAAAAACCCTGACCATTTTTTAAGAAATTCAGATGCTGAAATCTGCTTATTATTCATTTTTTCACCCTTTAATACAATAATAATTTCGATTTCACGATTTGCCAAATCAGTTATCTCAGGCAATTTTATCATCCCGTTTTCTAATATCTTTGTGTTGAATTTAAGTGCTTCCATTTATTTTAATTTTAATACAAATTTACAAAAGAAAAACTTGCAATTTTTTAATTTCTATTAATTTTATGGATTCAAAAGAACTTTATATTGAAGAAAAATTAAAAAACACACTTTACCATCCTTTCTTTCTGATTTATATCCTTTCTGATTATAATTTCTTTAAATCCTTCTTTTTTCAATAACCCAATAATTGGGATGGATAACTCTTCATTGATTTCAAAAAACAGTAAACCATCCTTATTTAAATGAGATTTTGCAAATTTCGTTATTTTATCATAAAAAATCAAGGGGTTTTCATCTGAAACGAAAAGAGCTTCTTTAGGTTCAAAATCCAACACATTTTTCTTCATCATTGTTTTTTCCGATTCACGAATATATGGAGGATTGCTTACAATAATATCATACTTCCCAAAACTTTCCCAACTGTTGAAATTTAAAATATCTGAGAGAACAAAATCAATTTCGGCTTCATTTTTTGTTGCATTCAACTTTGCAACTTCCAATGCATTTGTTGAGAAATCTATTGCTGAAATTTCTGAATTTGAATGGAGTTTTTTTAACGTAATTGCAATACATCCTGAACCAGTTCCAATATCTAATATTTTTAAAACATGATTTTTACCTTTAATTACTTCAAGAATAAATTGAACCAATTCTTCAGTCTCAGGCCTTGGAATCAATACCGAAGGATTTACAACAAAATCAAAACCAAAAAAATTGGTTTTTCCAGTTATGTATTGAATTGGTTTGTGATTTATTAAATTTTTTACCGCAAAATGAATCTTCAACAAACCCGATTCACTTATAGTTTTTTCGGGATTTAAAATAATATCAATTTTAGAAAACTTAAAATAATGTTCAAAAAGTATCTGCAAAAAACTCTTGCATTCTTTTTCAGTAAAATGATCATTTAATTCTCTTGAATAATAATCAATAACATCCTTTATTCTGTTCGATCGAATTTCCATAGGTCGAAAGTAATGAAAAAAATGTATTTTTGAGAAAAAAACCAAAACTTTAAAATATGAGAGGCGATATATTAATTATTGATGATAATCATAGAAAGGCAGCATCTGAAGCTGTTCAATTGATTTTACCGGAAATAGAAAAATCCAATAAAAAATTTGTGATCTCTGTTGCCGGTGAGTCAGGTGCCGGGAAATCGGAAATTGCCGCTTCAATTGCTGAAGTCTTAGAAAAAAAAGGACTAAAATGTTTTATTTTTCAGCAAGACGATTATTTTGTTTATCCACCGAAAACAAATGCAAAAACACGTGAAAAAGACATAAATTGGGTAGGGGAGAAGGAAGTAAAACTCGACCTGATTGATGAAGAATTGAAACAAATTAGCGAAGGGCAAACAAAAATTGAAAAACCTCTTGTGATTTTTCAAGAGGACAGAATTGATAAAGAAACAGTTGACCTAAACGGTATTGATGTAATTATAGTTGAAGGAACCTATACTACTGCCTTAAAAAATGTAGATCAAAGAGTTTTTATTAATCGTGATCTTTACGATACAAAAGCCTCTCGCTTAAAACGAAACCGAGAGAAACAAGATGAATATCTTGAAAAAATTCTTATGATCGAACATGAGATAATTTCTGCACACAAAGCATTAGCCGATGTAATTATTACAAAAGATTATAATGCAATTAAAAGATAAGTTTGAAGACCGAAATCGGAAGTTAGGGCTCTTGTCTTCCGACTTCCGACCTTTTAAAAGTTTGATAGAAAAATAAAGTATTGCACGATAAAATATAAATTATGAATAAAAAGTTTAAAAGAATAGCAATGTTGAGCACACATGGATATTTCGATCCGGTGCCTCAACTTGGCAGAACAGATACCGGAGGACAGGTAGTTTATGTATTGGAATTAGCAAAAGCTATTTCTAAATTAGGTATAAAAGTTGATATTTTCACCCGATGGTTCGACAAATCGCAAAAGCAAATTGATCCGGTTCCCGGTTATCCGGACGTAAATGTAATTAGAATTCATTCCGGCCCCTGGGAATTTATTCCGAAAGAACGAATCTACGATGTTCTTCCCGAATTAATTGAAAATATGAAATTATTTATTAAAGAAAATAATTTTGATTATGATCTTTATCACGGTCATTATGTCGATGCCGGAATTGTAACAATTGCAGTAGCTGAAGCTTTTGGTAAGCCTTCATATTTTACCGCTCATTCACTCGGTGCATGGAAACGCGACCAAATGGGAGGAGACCCAAATGAAATGGAGCAGAAATTCAATTTTAATCACAGAATTGCTGAGGAAATTAGAATTTTTAAAGCTGTTAATGCACAAACCGTTACTTCTATTCTTCAATTAGAAAAACTTGAAAAATTATATGATTTTCATGCTGATAATATTGTAGATATTCCTCCGGGAGTTGATATTCACACTTATCATTTACCTTCGCCTGAGAATAAAATTAAGAAAACCGGCCTGCCGAAAAAATACATTTTCTGTATTAGTAGGATTGATACGAACAAAGGACATGATTTTCTATTATATGCTTATGATTTAGTGAGAAAAGAAATAAAAGATGTTGATCTTGTTATTGGTGGGGGCTCTCCAAATCCTAAACAAAGAGAGATTAGCCTTTATGATAAAATGAGAAAAATCATTAATGAAAAAGGAATGGAAGGCCGAGTTCAACTAATTGGTTATGTTCCAGACGAATTAATGCCGATATATTACCAACAATCGGAAATGTTTGTTCTTCCTTCGCTTTTCGAGCCATTTGGTATGACCACACAGGAAGCAATGGCTTGTGGCCGGCCGGTTGTAGCATCGAAATTTGGTGGAATTAGGAATGTTATCAAAAACGAAGAAAATGGAATTCTTGTTGATCCTTCAAAACCACAAGAATTTGCCGATGCAATGATAAAACTTATCAAAAACAAAGATTTAAGTGAAACAATCGGAATGCAGGCATATAAAACTTGCCAGGAAGAGTTTAGCTGGGAAGCAATTGCCGATAGGTTTTTGAATTTTTATTTGGAGTTTTATTAGACGATTGTGATAAGATGAAAAATATATATTCTGAATTAAACGAGTTGATTAAATCCGGTAAAAATGCCGCTTTATGTGTTGTTGTCGAAACCAAAGGCTCAACACCGCGAAAAGCCGGATCGAAAATGATAGTTTACGATAATAAAAAAATTCTTGGAACCATAGGTGGTGGGAGCATCGAGTTCAACGTAATTGACAAAGCCATAGAAGTTATTCAAAATAATACACCACAAAAATTCACTTTTAATCTGGAAAACGACCTTGATATGACTTGCGGCGGCTATGTTGAAGTGTATATTGAACCGGTTTTTCCACTTCCAAAGCTATATATTTTCGGAGCCGGCCATGTTGGGAAAGCAGTTGCTGAATTTGCTTCTAAAACCGGATTTGAAATTACTTTGTTTGATGAAAGAGAGGGGATTTTCAAGAGCATTACTTTACAAAACACTAAATTTGTTCAGGGTAATTATTTTGAAGAAATCGAGAAAGCTAATTTTGACAATAATACTTACGTTGTTGTTACAACACCAAAACATGCTTACGATGAAGATATAACTGCAATTTGTGCTAAAAAGCTACACGCCTATCTCGGTATGATTGGAAGTAAAAGAAAAGTGGCAACAGCAAAGAAAGTTTTTCTTGAAGAGCGAGGACTCAAGTCGGAAGAAATTGAATCTATAGACATGCCAATAGGTATTAAATTTGCTGCCCAAACCCCCGAGGAGATAGCCATAAGCATAGTAGCAAAATTAATTGATGTAAAAAATTCGACAGAAGGGAAAAAATAAACCGCAAAGGAACGTAAAATTTTTGCGTTTTATTTGTGTCCTTAGCTGTTAAAAAGTAATATAACGATGAAAAACAATAATAAAATTAGTTTTGTCTTGGACGGAGAAATTGTTGAAATAGATTTTTCTAAAAATCATAATCTAAAACCAACAACAACTGTTTTGAATTATCTCCGATCGGCCGGAGGGCATAAAAGCGTGAAAGAGGGTTGTGCGGAAGGTGATTGCGGCGCTTGTACAATAGCTGTTGCCGAGCTTGATGGGAATCAAAAACTTTCATATAAAAGTATTACTTCTTGCATAGTTTTTCTTCCAATGATTCATGGAAAACAATTGATTACGGCTGAAAATCTTTCCGGAAAACCATTGAAAGCCGAGGAGCTTCATCCGGTTCAGCGTGCAATTGTTAAGCATAATGGCAGTCAATGTGGTTATTGTACTCCTGGTGTCGTTATGTCGATGTTTGTTTTATATAAAAATCACCAAAACCCGTCACGTGAAACAATTGAGGATGCTTTGACCGGTAATTTATGCCGTTGCACCGGATATAACTCAATTTTAAAAGCTGCCGAGGAAGCTTGCTCTCGCCACAATAGGGACAACTTCTCAAAAAATGAAAACAAAATAATTGAGCATCTTAAAAGTATCAAAAAAAACTATTCAGATATTGAAATTATAGCTGATCAGCATAGTTATTTTCGGCCTTCCACCATCGAAAATGCTTTATTATTAAGAAGAAAACACCCCGAAGCCATTATTATTAACGGTGCATCAGAAATAGCTTTACGACAAACAAAACATAATGAAAAGTTTAAAATGATTCTTGATTTATCAGGGCTTGGCGAGTTAAAACAAATTAGTTTTGATGAGGATTATTACCGTATTGGAGCCGGAGTTTCTATTGAAGACCTTAAGAATGAATTTATTAATGAATTTCCCATCATCAATCAGGCGTTAAAATATTTCGGTGCATTACAATTGAGAAATTTGGCAACTATCGGCGGAAATATTGCTGCCGCTTCACCTATTGGCGACACATTGCCCTTATTAATTGCCTTAAATGCAAAGCTTTTACTTCAAAATCAAAACTCTGAAAGGTTAATTAATATAGCTGATTTCATTAAGTCTTATCGAAAAACAGATATTGCTAACGATGAAATTATTAGGGAAGTATTAATTCCTAAACCTAATAATAATTTTATTTATAAATTTTATAAAATTTCAAAACGCAAAGGACTTGACATTTCGACTGTTAGTGCATGTTTTAGTTTAAATCTTGATCAGAATAATATTATTCTAAAAATTGTACTTGTTTTTGGGGGAATGGCGGCGATTACTAAAAATGCAATTAAAACCGAAGAATTTTTAACTGGAAAATCATGGAATATTAATAATATTAAAAAGGCTGGTGAAATATTATACAATGAATTCGAGCCTATTGGCGATGCCCGAGCCGAAGCTGAAACACGAAAAATCGCTGTTAAAAATCTATTATTGAAATTTTATTCCGACATTAACAGTTAAGTATTGGATAATGTTATTTGAAAGTAGAAAATCGTTTTTAAATTATGCCGGAGCTAATCGGAAGCTGAGAATTGTCTGGTCGCCATGCAAGAGTTAAAACGAAGCTGAGGATTTCGCACTTAACTCTCATGAAAGCTTAGTTATCGGTTAAATATTAATAATTGGGTGGAAAACGAAAAACCGATAAAATAATAGCTTACATACAACGAAATGATTAATTTTACTGTCTAATATTAATAATGCAAGTTACTTTTAAAATAAACTAAAAAAAATATTTATATGAAATCATTTATTTACAAATTTTTATTCCTACTTATAATTGGAATATTTCAGTTATCATTAAATGCACAAGTAGTAATTAACGAGTACTCTGTATCTAACCTTTCAACCGTAACCGATAATTATTCATCCTATGAAGACTGGGTTGAGTTTTATAATATTGGTTTTACAGCTGTTGATTTAAGTGGATACTACTTGAGTGACAAACGTAATAATCCCACAAAATGGAGCTTTCCGGAAGGGACCGTAATTCCGGCCAATAATTTTATAATAGTCTGGGCATCTGGAAGGGATGTTTCTTCGGGCGAAAATTATCATACTAATTTCAAACTAACACAAACCAAGACAACACCTGAGTATATTGTGTTTTCCAACCCTGACGGAACTCTTATTGAAGAATATGAACTTGCTATCACACGAAAAGATCATTCAAGAGGAAGAGTTGAAGATGGTAGCGAAGAATGGGGAATTTTCGTTTATCCTACTCCAGGTAGTTCAAACAATTCAGCTACAGCTTATACCCGATATGCTGAAAAACCTGTGATGGACAAAGTTGCGGGCTTTCATCCATTTCCGATAACAGTTACCATTAGCAGCAACGAACCCAATTCACAAATACATTTTACTACAGATGGATCGAAGCCAATTTCTACCTCACCAATTTACACCGGTCCGATAAATGTTTCGGAAACAACAATAATTAAAGCTCTTGTAATAAGTAATGACCCTGATATTTTACGCGGATTAACAGATTTTAACACATATTTTATCGGAATTACTCATGAATTGGCAGTTATGTCAACCTCAGCAGCACAGTTAGATAATTTACTCAATGGAAACCAATCTCTAAAACCCTTCGGTACTTTTGAATATTTTAATAAAGAAGGGGAGAGGACAACTTTTGGATATGGCGAATTTAATGAACATGGGCAAGATTCCTGGGTGCATGATCAAAGAAGCATCGATTATATTTCTCGTGATGAATGCGGATATAATTATGCTATTCTCGAACCACTGATCCCTTTAACCGATCGTGATGAGTTTCAAAGAATAATACTTAGAGCAGCTGGAGACGATAATTATCCCGGTATTGATACAAGTGCTCTTTTAAGAGACTTTTTTGTTCAAAACACTGCTTGTAGAGAAAATATGCACCTTGATGTTCGAAAGGGAGAAAAAGGTTTGCTTTATGTAAATGGCATATTTTGGGGAGTTTATGGCTTTCGTGAGAAAGTTAATGATCATGATTTTACTCAATACTATTATAATCAAGGCAAATTTGATATTTATTACCTAATGTTATGGGGCGGAAGTTGGGCAGAATACGGTGGACAAGCTGCATGGAATGATTGGAATACACTCCACGATTTTATAAAGTATAATGATATGAGTAATCAGTTTAATTATGAATACGTAAAAACAAAACTTGATTATAAAAGCCTTGTTGATTATATTATAATTAACTCATTTGTTGTTTGCTCCGATTGGATCAACTGGAATGTAGGTTGGTGGAGAGGAACAAACCCTGAAGGTGGACACCAGAAATGGGGCTATGTTTTATGGGATGAAGATGCCACTTTTGCTCATTATATTAATTATACAGGTGTACCGGGAATTAGTCCCTATGTACCTCCTTGTTTTCCCGAAGGACTGACTAGCGATCCCGAACAACATATTGTTCTTCTAAATAGATTAAGGAATAATGCCGAATTTACACAATATTACATTTCAAGATATATCGACCTTTATAATACTGCATTTCAACCGACACGTATGATAGAATATTTAGATAGTATTGAAGACAAAATGCTTCCCGAAATGCAAAACCATGTTAACCGATGGGGGGGGACAGTTGCCGAATGGCGCACTAATGTACAAAAAATCAGGAATTTTATTACTAACAGGCATGGATATTTTCCTGAAGGATTAGAAGGATGTTATGATATTACAGGCCCATATCCTATAAATGTAAGTGTTGAGCCTGCAGATGCCGGTTTAGTCCATCTTAATTCATTAATTCTCGAAGAATTTCCATGGGAAGGAAATTATTTTGGTGGAATTGATATAAAATTAAAAGCCGTCTCTACTGATCCAAACTTTGAATTTGATCAGTGGGTACTCGATAATCATTCAGTTTATCCTAATAATACAAGTTGTGAAGTTGTTTTGGATTTAAATCAGTCAGATAATATTGTTGCTCTTTTTAGACCACGAATTTTAACCGACTCATTGGTAATAAACGAAATAAATTATAATTCTGCTGATGATTTCGATCCGGGTGATTGGGTAGAAATTTATAATCCAATGCCAACTTCAATGGATTTAACAAATTGGGAATTCAAGGACGAAGATGATGCCCACATTTTTGTTTTTCCTGAAAATACTATAATCGAACCTTTTGGATTCTTAGTTTTATGTGATGATTCAGCAGCTTTTCAAGGACTTTTCCCTGATGTTAATAATTTCATTGGCCAAATGGGCTTTGGTTTCAGTGGGGGAGGGGAGCTTCTCAGATTATTTGACCCCACTGGTTATCTTGTTGACTTCGTTGAATATGATGATGTTGACCCCTGGCCAACTGAACCGGACGGTGATGGGCCAACCCTCGAATTAATTAATCCACATCTTGATAATGCACTTGCCGAAAGCTGGGCAGCATCAGATGCTCATGGCACACCGGGGGCAGAAAATAGTGTTCATGTTATTTTCTTTGCTGATTTTGAAGCCGAACCATTATTTGGAAACCCGCCCTTAACAGTTCAGTTTACTGATCTTTCAGAATCGGAAACTCCTATAACTTCATGGAAATGGGATTTTGATAATGATGGAACAATTGATTCGGAAGAACAAAATCCCGAATGGATCTATTACGAAAACGGCAGTTATTCAGTTGCCCTGACTATCAGTGATGGAGATTTACAGGATACAAAAATTAAAATAAATTACATTTTAGTTGAAACAAGTGAGCAGCAAATTACTCTAAATTACGGATATAGTTTTGTTTCAAGCAGAATAATTCACGCTAACCCTGATATGCTCGAAGTTTTGCAAAGTGTTTTAAATGATGATCTTGGTTTTGTTAGAAATTCCGAAGGGCAAACTTTACTTAAAATTGGCCCAAATTGGGTTAATGGAATTGGTGATTGGAATACGACCGAAGGCTATCTTTTTAGAATGAATGCTGATGCTCAGGTGAATTTTGAAGGTGGTTTATTGGACCCAACAACACTTATAAATCTACATGAAGGTTATCAGTTTATCAGCTACCTTCCTGAATATGCGGGTGATGCTATATTTGTTTTTGAAAATATTTTAAATGACAATTTGCAATATATCAGGAATTCAGATGCAAATGTATTAAGAAAAATCGGCCCAAATTGGGTTAATGGAATTGGAGATGCTATGCCTGGCGAAGGTTATTTAATTAAGATGTATTCTGATGATGTTTTGATTTATAATGTTCCTGAGAATGCCAAAAGTGCCGGTGAAAGTAAACCTTTACCAATTCATTTTAATTTTGAAGGAGGAAATCCTGCCGATCCTATTTATTCAATCTACGTTGAAGGTCTTGAAAAAGGTGATGAAGTAGCAATTTTTGATAATAATGCTATTGTGGGATATGGAAAAGTATATTCTGATAAAAGAATGCAAAATTGTATTGCAGTTTTTAGTACCTTAAATGATGAACAAGGTTATAAAACAGGAAATCAAACTTTAATAAAAGTTTGGGATAGTGAACTTGAAAAAGAAGTTCCTGTTAATATTGAATATTTAAATCCTTATGGAGATGCATGGTCGGAAAATATTTTCCCCTTTGATGACGGCGAATACAGTATTATTAATATCACTAAAAATATTGTTAATGAAAATACTGTTAGCAAAATAAATATTTTTCCGAATCCCGCAAATAACCTTATCAACATAGTTTCCAATGAAATTATGAATAAAATTGAGCTATTTGATTCTTCCGGAAAAAGCATGATTACAAGTATTGAAAAGTCTGATAAGATTCAGATAAATGTCTCAAACTTGAAATCAGGTTTGTATTTCATTAGCATTCAAACACCTTCAAAACGAATTATTGAAAAGTTGACGATACAATAGAAAATTATAAATAAATAAAATCCCTAAACTGATTTTTTGGTTTAGGGATTTTTTTTTTGTAAATAATTGAAAATAGAATATTTCAACTTCCTTTTTTTGAATCATATAAATCATCTAAATCCGGTTTAGCAGTAATAATATTTAATAAAGGCCTGAATTCATTTCTTATAATTCTCCATTTTTCAGGATGTTGTTTCAATAAATATAAGATTTTTTTTCGGTGTTTTTTTAGGGCATCAGAAATAGCCGGAGCGGTGATAGGAGTGGGAAAGGCCTTCCCAACATTAGCACTTGTTAACCCGTAGTTTTTTAATTTAACTCCTTGTGAAGCATTTTCAAGCTTGTCTAACAACAAAATTGTTTTCGTATATTTATTTGGAATTTCAAGCTTTTTCTCATTAGGTTTTGTTTTTACATCATAATCGAAAAAATTAATATCCCACTCATTAATTTCCAAAATATCTTTATCATTATCAAAATTGGTGTTTTCAATCCAAGAAATGCTTCTTTCAATAGTTGGTTTCAAATTATTTATATCACCCTCATAATTAGAAATTTTTATTAATGCACCTTCTGTAAGTTTGAATTCTTTGTTCCTTTGAGTTGAAAATTCCTCAACATAAGTTTTACATAAATCTCCCAGGCTTTGACCGAATTTTTTTTTCAAAATTTTAAAATCTTCCTTTATCAAATTATTGCTTTTGGTATTTGATCGCTTTTCTTCAATAATCAATTTTAATAATTGCAAGTCATTTTTATTCGTTTCAATTATTGTTCTTATACAATTAAATAAAAGAAATTCAATAATCCGTTTATTTTTAACGCTTAAGGCATTGTGGCTATCGGATATTTCGAAATTTCCTGAATTTTCGTTAAAATAAAAATATAAAAGGTCATATTTTTTATCATTGCCATTGAAGAAACGTAAAAGTAAGACAACATTCTCCAATTCATCAAAAATCTTCATTTCAACTTTATTACTATCTTTTAATTCAAATGGAAGTTCTTCCTTTCTAAACCATTTAACGCTTTCTTTTTGAGTTCTCAACTTTTGTAATGAACTTTTAAAGTCGTCAATTAAAAGGTCTTCAATCTGTGCGCCTGATGAATTTCTTTTCAATGATTTTGCATAAATATCATCAAGAATGTGATCATAATAAATGGCCACAACTTTTTCAATTCCAGGAATAAGTAATCCTGAAATTTTCAGGATATTTACTATTTGCCGGTCGATAAATGAAAAATATTCTGCCATATTATCAAAATAAAATTTCAGTGGCTAAAATTATATTATTAAATTTAATTAAGCAAATAATTAAGTAAAATATTTTGCAAAAAAAAGAACTTAATTATTTTTAGTTAAAAATAAATAAGCAATTTAATTATCATTTTAAGTAAAAAAAATTACTTAATTCTCTTGACATGTGTCTTTTAAGATGTTAATATTGCAGAAAAAAAGTAATTTGAATTAGTGAGTTTATCAGTTTACTTAATTTCAAATTAAGTACAATTAATTTATAAATAATAAGTGTTATGAAAATTAATTTGAAGATATTGCTTTTTTTCTTACACGAAAAGCAAATCTTTTGCAAGAAATTCCATCATCATCTTGAAAGAATTGGTGAGTTAATAGTTTTAAAATTTGAGAAATTTTGCAGGAGGTTTTTCGATGAGCCAAATATTCCTTTAAATATTGAAAATTTTCAGAATAAAAATGATTCATTATTGAAAGAAAGAAAATTTTTATGGGAAATAGCTGTAGAGGATGAAATTGATATGGAAAGAAAAAGCTATAATATTTTGCTTCCACGATTTATTAATAAAATGTTAGTTCAAATTTCAAAAAGAATAATACTGTTTTTTGAATTTGATGAAGTATTTTTTAGCGAAATTATTTTTATATCTAAGCTGGAAAACAACAAAAATACAACTTTGGAAACCTTGAATAAAAACTTTATATTACATGAGCCAACTAATTTAAATTATAATACATACGTAATTCAAAAAAATAAAAAGCTTATAAAAATCAAAAAGGAAATATTAAAGCTGATCGGAAAGCTATTAAAATTTTCCTCGAAGAAAATCATAAGGCTTGAACCTCAACTGGAGCTTAGAAAATATTATAGTATGCGTTTTTACTGAGGTGATATAAAAATGATTTGAGATTTTAAAGCATTCTTTTTATTCAATATTTTATTTTCAATAAAAATGTCCTATAATTAATATTATGTTAAATACAATAATCTAATAAAAGGGACAAAATTTGCCCCTCTTATCATTTAAACCAACTAAATGGTTTTATTTGTTTATTGCTTCATTAATTTCCTTAAGTTTTTCATACTTTTTTGTTCTTGTGTAAATTTCTTTCAAAGTTTCTAAAGTATTTTTATCTGAAGGATTTAATTTATATGCTTCTTCTAAATAAGGTAATGCTTTCTCATAATAAGTAGTTGCTTCAGTAACCATAGAATTATATTTTTCTTCTTCATTCAAGGGTAAAAGGTTAGCTTCTTTAATAATTGCAACACCCTGATTAAAATAAATGGCACCCAAGTTGTAGATGGCATCTGAATAGTCAGGTTTAAGTTCTATTGCTTTATTGTATGCAGCAATTGCATTTTCATAATCTTCTAATTGATCATAATTAGTTCCGATAGCAAAATAAATCGTAGGATTGGATTGATCAATAGACTCGGCAATCAGAAGGCTTTGGAGGGCTTTCTCCACATTTCCTGAAGAAAGATAAATATTTGCTTCCCTTGTAATAAGGTCAAGATTATCAGGCGTTATTTGTTTTCTGATTTCAATATACTCAATTGCTTTAATAGTGTCATTTTGTTCAATAAGTTGATCTATAGCCCTTAAAACTGCAATATTTTCGTTAACCACTGCTTTTTCATCAACGTTGCCCAGATAATTTTTGCTAACTTCTGCTGCTCTTGCAAAGTTTTCAGCAGCACCCATATAATCTGAAAGGTTAAAACACTTAACTCCAAGATTAAATATCTGTTCAGTAGAAACGCCAAGATTTATTTTAATGTTTTGTTGAAGTTGATTATCTCCCTCTGCTTCAGCAAGCGGTAGAGCTTTTCCATAAGCTTCAATAGCAGATGACAATAAATCAGGCTTAATGTTTTTATATTTTCCATCGGTGGGCTCGGAAAACGATATTAAATTATTGTTTTCATCAAAAATTAGAATCAATTTATCTTTATATTCTAATTTTCTCCCCTTTTTCCCGTTTTCGAGTTTAGCTTTCTTATTTGAAATAGGTTTTTCAGGAAAAGAAGGTGGACCAAATATTGCTAAAGCAGCTTGAGCAGAGTCTATGTTCATTCCTAATTTTAACACTGCTTCTTTAATGTAAATTGAATTGATTTCAAGATCGATATTTCCTGCAAGAAACCAAGTTTTCGCTTCTTTATTTGATTCAGGATTCATAGTAGCCTTGTCTATAGCGATTTTTGCTTTTTCAAGTTGTCCGTTTCTTAAATAATTAGAAGCATTTTGAACTTCAATTTTTTGTGCATTAACAAATGTGAATGATATTAATACAGTAATTAAAGCAAATAATTTTTTCATTTTTATGGTATTAAATTAACAATAATTTTTATATTACAAATAACAATTTTTTATATATTTTGCAAAGTTATAAAATTTCTATATTCCAATAAAGTTTAACAAATAAATTAAAAACATATCAAGCTTT
This sequence comes from Bacteroidales bacterium, assembly GCA_016342645.1. Classification (GTDB taxonomy): domain Bacteria; phylum Bacteroidota; class Bacteroidia; order Bacteroidales; family JAEINX01; genus JAEINX01. The sequence continues at coordinate 18,261 of JAEINX010000022.1, forward strand.
TAAACGCTTAATTTACATTAAATATTTTCTATTCTTCGATCTTATCTTCAATATTGCTTATTTCTTCATTGGGATTATTGTTTGTTTCAGTAGTTTTTTCTTCACCAACTTGTTTATTTTCAAGCTCCAAAACTTCTTCCTCGTTTTCAACAACATTGACTTTCGTAACTGCCGCAATCGCATCACCTTCACGAATATTAATTAGTTTAACACCCTGTGTTGCTCTACCCATAACTCTAAGTTCCCTAACGGCTAACCTTATCATTACTCCTGATTTATTGATTATCATTAAATCGTCGTTATCATAAACGTTTTTAATTGCAATTAAATCACCTGTCTTGGGAGTAATGTTGATAGTTTTTACACCCTTTCCTCCCCTATTTGTAATTCTGTAATCATCTAATTTTGATCTTTTTCCAAAACCATTTTCTGAAACAACAAGAACATCATATTCACCATTTTCCAGGCAAATCATTCCAACTACTTCATCCGAAGTGTCCGCCAATCTGATACCTCTTACTCCGGCTGCGTTTCTTCCCATAGGCCTAACTTTGGATTCATTGAAGCGAATTGCTCTTCCTGACTTCAAAGCCATTACTATTTCGCTTTCACCTGTGGTAAGTTTAGCTTCCAACAACCTATCACCTTCGTTGATTGTAATTGCATTAATTCCGTTTTGTCTTGGTCTGGAGTATGCTTTCACAAAAGTCTTTTTTATTGTTCCTTTTTGAGTACAAAGAATTATATAATTATTGTTTAAATATTCTTCATCTTTTAAATCAAGAATATTAATAAAAGCCCTGATTTTATCATCAGGTTCAATGTTAACAAGGTTTTGAATTGCCCTGCCCTTAGTAGTTTTTGTGCCTTCGGGGATTTCAAATACTCTGATCCAGAAGCATTTTCCTTTTTCTGTAAATAATAATAAATAGTTGTGATTTGTTGCAACAAACATATATTCAAGGAAATCATCACCTCTTGCAGCACTTCCCCTTGCTCCTATTCCTCCCCTATTTTGACGCCTGTAATCAATTAAGGGTGTTCTTTTTATATATCCGAGATGAGAAATTGTTATTACAACTTCTTCATTTGGAATTGTGTCTTCAATCTTAAAATCATCAGCTGAATAAACAATTTCGGTTTTGGCTTCATCTCCGTATTTCTCCTTAATTTCAATTAATTCTTCTTTAATTATATTCATACGAATTATGATATCGCCAAGAATTTCTTTTAATTTTTTAATTTTTTCAAGAAGTTCCTGGTAATCTGATTTTATTTTATCACGTTCCAAACCTGTAAGTTTCTGTAAACGCATATCAAGAATGGCTCTTGCTTGAATTTCGGATAATTCAAATCTTTCGATAAGTCCGTTTCTTGCTTCTTCCGGAGTTTTTGAAGCTCTGATCAAAGCAATAACTTCATCTAAATTATCAAGTGCAATTAGTAAACCTTCAAGTATATGTGCTTTTTTCTCAGCTTCTTTAAGTTCATATTTAGTTCTTCTATTGACTATATCATGGCGATGATCTACAAAATGGCCAACAATATCTTTAAGGTTTAGCATTTCAGGTCTTCCTTTTACTAATGCAATATTATTGATGCTAAAAGATGATTGCAAGGAAGTTAATTTATATAATTTATTTAGAACAACGTTTGTAATAGCGTCTCTTTTAAGCTCATAAACAATTCTCATTCCATCTCTATCCGATTCATCCCTAATGTCGGATATTCCTTCAATTTTTTTATCATTAATCAGGTCAGCAGTTTTCTTAATCATTTCTGCCTTATTTACCATATAAGGGATGGAAGTTGCAATAATGTTTTCTCTGCCACTTGAAGTTTCTTCAATTGTAGTTTCGCCTCTCATAACTACTCTTCCACGACCCGTTTCATAAGCGTCTTTTACTCCTTCATAACCATAAATTATTCCGCCTGTAGGAAAATCAGGGGCTTTAATATACTTCATCAAATCACTTATCGTAATATCTTCATTATTAACCTTAGCATCAATGAAGGCAATAACACCATCAATAACTTCAGATAGATTATGAGGGGGCATATTTGTAGCCATTCCAACGGCAATTCCTGAGGCTCCATTAATTAGCAGGTTTGGAATCCTTGTTGGCATCACGGTTGGTTCGTATAGAGAATCATCAAAATTTAATTGAAAATCAACAGTTTCTTTATCAATATCAGCTAAAATTTCTTCAGCAATCTTGCGTAAACGAGCTTCAGTATATCTCATTGCAGCAGGGCTGTCCCCATCAATTGATCCAAAATTTCCTTGTCCATCAATTAAAGGGTAACGCATCGACCAATATTGTGCCATTCTTACCATTGCATAGTAAACCGAAGTATCACCGTGAGGGTGGTATTTTCCGAGCACCTCCCCTACTATTCTGGCAGATTTTTTATAAGACCTGTTTGATAAAATGCCTAAATCATACATTCCGTAGAGTACTCGCCTGTGAACAGGTTTTAAGCCATCGCGTACATCAGGTAAGGCTCGTGACACAATTACCGACATTGAATAATCAATGTAGGCTGATTTCATTTGATTTTCTATATTTACCTTAACTATTTTTTCACTTTTTGAGAAATTATCCATTTATATTATCCTTTGTATAAGTAAGTTACGTTTTCTATAAATAATTTACGAAATTATTAAGAATAATTGATTTTTCAAAACTTTTTTATATAATAATTGCATAAATTTTTAAGATAATAAGTCAGCATATTTTATTAATAATATTAATTAAAAGGATTATGATAGTTTATTTTTGGGGGTATTGAATCCCAAATAATTATTAACATTTCAGTGTTGAAAAATAATGTTATAATTTTATTAGTATAATCAAATTTAAACTATTTTTACAAAATGAAATTATATTCATAAATTTAAATTTATAGAAAAACAGGATTAGCTATAAACTGTCAAATTTATCTAATCTTTTTCATCTTAAATCTATAAAATATATAATTTTGCAATGAAAAATTAATAGAAATTAGAATGGAAGCAAAATTTTCACAAAGAGTTAAGGACGTCATCACATATAGCCGTGAAGAAGCCATGAGACTTGGAAATAACTATATCGGAATTGAGCATTTATTACTTGGAATTTTACGTGAAGGAGGAGGACGTGCTATAGAAATTCTTTTATATTTAGGCATTGACTTGAAAAAAATTAAACGGGAGATAGAGCATGCAATTGCAAATTATAATGATAAAATATCTGATAGCGAAAACATACCTATAATTAAGCAAGCAGAAAGAGCCCTGAAAATTACATATCTTGAAGCAAAACAATTAAATTGTGATCTTATTGGAACAGAGCATCTGTTACTTGCAATTTTAAAAGATGAAAATAATATAGTTACAAAGTCATTTCAAAAAAAAGGCATTGACTATAAAGAAATTAAAAACGAACTTTCTTATTACTCAAAAGTTGACAAAACAGAAAAAGTAAAGAAAAATAGTCCTAAAAGTGATATTTCAGAAAATGCGGATGAGGAAGTTGGAGAAGGTGGAGGGAAAATTTATGGTGGCGGTATGAAAAAAGCACCTGTCGGCAAATCAAAAACTCCGGTTTTAGATAATTTTGGACGTGATTTGACAAAATCTGCTGAAGACGACCGTCTTGATCCTATTGTTGGCCGTCAAAAAGAATTAGAGCGAATAGCACAAATTCTAAGCCGTCGAAAAAAAAATAACCCAATTCTAATTGGTGAACCTGGAGTAGGCAAATCAGCTATTGCTGAAGGACTTGCTATTAGAATTGTTGACAGAAAAGTTTCAAGGGCTTTATTTAATAAACGAATTGTAACATTAGACCTTGCTTCCTTAGTTGCCGGTACAAAATATCGTGGCCAGTTTGAGGAAAGGATGAAAGCGGTTTTAAATGAATTAGAAAAAAATCCCAATATTATTCTTTTCATTGATGAAATTCATACAATAGTTGGTGCAGGAAATGCCGCCGGCTCACTTGATGCCTCAAATATGTTTAAACCGGCTCTTGCCCGTGGTGATATTCAATGTATTGGTGCAACTACTCTTGATGAATATCGACAATTTATCGAAAAAGATGGAGCCCTCGACAGAAGATTTCAAAAAATCCTTGTTGACCCGACAACAACTGAAGAAACTGTTGGTATTCTGCAAAATATTAAAGAAAAATATGAAGATCATCACCTTGTCACCTATAGCAATGAAGCAATAAAAGCTTGCGTTTCTCTAACTAACAGATATATGAGTGACCGACATCTTCCCGATAAAGCAATTGATGCATTAGATGAATCGGGTTCGCGTGTTCATATAACAAATATTCATGTTCCGATAGAAATAATTAAAATTGAAAACCTGATTGAAGAAACAAAACAAAACAAAACAAATGCAATAAATAGTCAAAAATTTGAAGAAGCCGCCGAATACCGCGATTTGGAACGAAAACTTCAAAATGATTTGGAAGTGAAGAAAAAAGAATGGGAGGAAGATTCCAAAATTCATAGAGAAACCGTAACGGAAGAAAATGTTGCTGAGGTAGTTGCAATGATGACAGGTGTTCCGGTTCAACGTATTGCTCAAAACGAAGGTGAACGTTTATTAACCATGGAAGATGAAATTGGAGGATCTGTAATTGGGCAAAGTGAAGCCATAAAAAAAATAGTAAGAGCAATTCGAAGAAACCGCACAGGTCTAAAAGATCCAAACAAACCTATTGGATCATTTATTTTTCTTGGACCTACAGGGGTTGGTAAAACATATCTGGCAAAAGTTCTTGCAAAATTTCTTTTCGATTCTGAGGATTCCTTAATAAGAATTGACATGAGCGAGTACATGGAAAAGTTTGCTGTTTCCCGCCTTATCGGTGCTCCTCCAGGCTATGTCGGATACGAAGAAGGAGGCCAATTGACCGAAAAAGTCAGGCGTAAACCCTATTCTATAATTTTATTAGATGAAATTGAAAAAGCACACCCGGACGTTTTTCATTTATTGCTTCAAGTTCTTGACGATGGTGCTTTAACAGATAGTTTTGGACGAAAGGTTGATTTCAAAAACACTATTATTATTATGACCTCGAATATCGGTTCAAGGCAACTTAAAGATTTCGGACATGGCGTTGGGTTTTCCACTTCTGCCAAGCGCAACTCAAAAGCAAATTTAACACAGGGAGTTATTGAAAATGCTCTAAAAAAAGCTTTTGCACCTGAATTTCTTAATCGGATTGACGATGTTGTGATTTTTGAATCTCTTGAAAAAGAATCTATTAATAAAATAATTGATATTGAATTAGCTTACCTTTATGGGCGCATAAACAAACTCGGATATAAAATTTCAATTAGCGATAAAGCCAAAGAATTCATTGTTGAAAAAGGTTGGGACGAGCAGTATGGAGCCAGGCCTTTAAAACGTGCAATTCAAAAATATATTGAGGATAAACTCGCCGAAAAACTTTTAACAGAAAAACTAAGCCAAGACTCTCAAATAATTATTGATTTTGATATAATAAAAGAAGATATTAATATTGAAATTCGAAAACCCGAAAAACCTTTAATTAAAAAAGGAGAAAAATAATTATAAAAGATCATCAATTTCTTGCTGAAATTGAGTTTTTGTTTGACCTTTAACAGATTGGAAATCGTCATAATAACTTGAAATATTATCAACTATTTCTTTATTCTGATGCGAAAAATATTTTATAGAAACGAAAAATCCATCATCCGAAAAATTAATTATTCTTCCATCATTATTGTCAATTTCAAAATTCTCATCATCAACAAGATACTCTTTGCAATATTTCTTAATTAAAGTTTCTGAAAATTTGGCAATATTAATATTTTTATCCTCTTTTTTAATTACATACTCTCCCATAAAAAATATATTATCATAAAAAAAGTATAAAGCTTTTATTTCTGAATTGAACATAGAAACTTTATAACCGGCAACTTTTAATTCTTTTGAATTCAGCAAAAAAACATTATAGCAAAATGGGATTCCTTTTGCCTTAATCAGTTCAGAATATTTAATAAAAAATTTTGTGTCACCAAATTGAATATCTTTTTGTGTTTTTATTTTTTTTTGTTTCCCATTTGTTAATAAAGGAATAATATGAAAAATAATTTCATCTTTAAAACAATAAACATGTGGGCTTTTCTTTGTATAATTTTTATATAAACTTACATATTTATAGCTATATTCTCCATAAAATAACTTAATGTAAAACAATGAAAATCGAGGGATTGATTTTATTACAAAAAAAGTAAATATAAAAAGTATTACAGCGCCTGCAATTAACTGTATTTCCATAATTTTAATTCATTAAAATGTCGAAGTATAACAAAATTTAAGAAATTCACAATTTTAAAATATATCTATGTGTGATTTAATATTTCTACAAAATTACATTTTTATTTATATTTGCAGCCAAAAAAAATAATATTAATTATAAATATTTAATTCTTAATTTAAGCGGATACTTTTTTTCACAACAATTTCAAATATGGAACAAGATAAGATATTAGCCGGAGGTGAATTTTTACTAAAAGAGAAAAGTGTAGGAAGCACATTCATACCTGAAGAATTTGATGAAGAACAGAAAATGATTATTCAAACATGTGAAGATTTTCTTGAAGCCGAAGTGTTTCCAAATCTCGACAGAATTGATAATCAAGAGAAAGGACTTATGCCTGAATTATTATCCAAAGCAGGTGAGCTTGGATTGCTTGGGATTTCAATTCCTGAAGAGTATGATGGTTTCGATCAATCTTTTTTGACTTCGATGAGAGCAAATGAAGCAATTGGGTCTGCACATTCCTATTCTGTTGCTTTTATGGCTCATACAGGAATTGGTACTTTGCCAATTTTGTATTATGGAAATGAAGAACAAAAACAGAAATATATTCCAAAATTAGCAAGCGGCGAATTAAAAGCAGCATATTGTCTGACAGAACCGGGAGCAGGTTCAGATGCTAATTCGGGAAAAACCCGTGCAACTCTATCGGAAGATGGTAAGCATTATATTTTAAATGGGCAAAAAATGTGGATTACCAATGGGGGATTTGCAGATATTCAAACTGTTTTTGCTAAAATAGATAACGATAGAGTTTTAAGTGCATTTATTGTTGAACGCAACTGGGATGGAGTTGTTATAAATCCCGAAGAAAAAAAAATGGGTATAAAAGGTTCATCAACTACTCAAGTTTTTTATAATGATGTTAAAATTCCTGCTGAAAATTTGCTTGGAACCAGAGGACAAGGTTTTAGAATTGCATTAAATATTTTACACATCGGACGAATAAAACTCGGTGCCACGGTTTTAGGCGCTGCCAAACGAACAATTGGTCTTTCCGTTAATTATGCCAACGAGAGAAAACAATTTGGGACATTGATTTCAAATTTTGGTGCTATTAAGTATAAACTTGCCGAGCAAGTAATCAAAACTTTTTCAACCGAATCGGCTGTTTATGCTGCGTCAAAAGATATTGAAGATACAATAGAATTGTATTTATCTAAAGGAATGTCAAAAGGAGAAGCAAATATTAAGGCTTGTGCTCAATATGCAATTGAATGTGCTTTGCTGAAAGTTCTCGGATCAGAATCTCTTGATTACATTTCAGATGAAGCTGTTCAGATTTATGGTGGTATGGGATTCTCAGCCGAAGCTCCTGTTGACAGGGGATATCGTGACTCGAGAATTAATAGAATTTTTGAAGGTACTAACGAAATCAACAGACTTTTAATGGTAGATACGGTTTTGAAAAGAGCAATGAAAGGTGAAATTGATCTTTTTCAACAAGCAAAAAAAGTGGTTGAAGAATTAAATGAAACATTAGAACAGGAATATGTAATTAAAAATTATTTTGAAGAGAAAAGAGATTATATTCAAAATTTCAAAAATGCAATTTTGATGATTCTTGGGGTGGGAACAGAAAAATTCAAGAGAAAATTTGTTTTTGAACAGGAAATTTGGATGAATATTTCAGATATGATAATTCAATTATATGCTGCTGAATCAACTCTTTATCGTGTTGAAAAAATGGAGATACTCAAAGAAGATTCCGGTTTAAATGGTATTGGTGTTTATAAAAATATTCTCGATGTACTAATTTATGATGCTGCTGATGATATTTACAAAAATGGTGCTGATGCAATAAATTCTTTCACAAAAGGAAAAGAACAACAATTATTGCTTAAAGCTTTAACAAAATTTACAAGAGTTTCGGCAGTTAATGTTAAAGAAGCAAGAAAAGCAATTGCTGAAAAATTAATTGACGATAACAGATATAACTTCTAATTTTTGAATTCAAAATCATTTAAGCACTACAAATTCAAATTTTAAATAAATAGCTAAATTGTTAAATTGTTATATTGCTTTAAAAAACAATATAACAATTTAACAATATTATAAAAAAGTCAAAATCTTTAAGTTTACTTTCGAGATTATTATTTTGAGGATAAAAAATATGAAATATCTACTTCATAATTGCCTTTGAAATAACAATTCTTTGAACTTGATTTGTTCCTTCGTAAATTTGACAAAGTTTTGCATCTCTCATCATTTTTTCAACTGCAAATTCGGTTGAATATCCGTCTCCACCCATAGCCTGAACAGCGTCTGTTGTAACTTTCATACCAATGTCGGATGCAAATAATTTCGACATGGCTGATAGTTTAGAAGCACTTCTCTGGCCTGTGTCATAGGCCCATGCGGCGTTCCATGTAATTAATCTTGCAGCCTCAATTTCGGTGGCCATATCAGCAAGCATAAAACCAATAGCTTGATTAGCTGAAATTGGTTTTCCAAACTGAACTCTATTTTTTGTCCAATTTTTTGCAGTTTCAAAAGCTGCTCTTGCATTCCCAACGCTTAAAGCAGCGACTCCTGTTCTCGTTCTATCAAAGGTTTTCATGGCAATCAGAAACCCTCTTCCCTCCTGCCCCAACATATTTTCGGCAGGAATTTCAACATCAGTATAAATAATTTCGTTTTGAACTGAAGCTTTTTGTCCCATTTTTTGCAAATGGGGTTTTATTTCAATTCCGGGGAGGTCGGTAGGAACTACAAAAGCTGTTAAGCTTCTGGCGCCTTTTTCAGGGTCAGTCAAAGCAAAAACGGTGTGAAATATGGCAACTTCACCGTTTGTTATAAAACGTTTATGGCCATTAATTACAAATTTATCGCCTTTACGAATCGCAGTTGTTTTTATTCCGGCAACGTCAGACCCTGCATTTGGTTCAGTCAAGCAATAAGCAGCAACAGATTTTTCTTCAATTATCCTTCCAAAAAACTTTTTTTGCTGTTGCTCGTTAGCAGCTAATAATAATGGAGTTAATGCCAAAGTATTTGCATCAATTCCAATCCCGATTCCTATGCAACCTGCACCAAGTTCTTCTGACGCAATTGCGCTATCCATAATGTTAAAACCATTTCCACCGAATTTTATAGGAATAGGACCATTCATTATATTTTCATCATAAGCTTTTTTTACAATTTCCCATGGAAATTCAGCTAATTCATCATATTTTAATCTGTTAGGAATAATTAATCTTTTAGTGAAATCACGATACTTGTTTTGAATATCTATTTGTTTTGTGCTAAGTGAAAAATCTATCATTTTACTCTTACTTTTGGTTTATTAATAATTATTAATTATTGAACATCAATTATTTTACTAAATAGAAAAATAATTCATCAATAAAAAAAACAAAAATAATATTTATTTATTAATTTCAAAATTAAAATTCATTGCATAGCAAACATTACTTTTATATACAAAAAAAATAAATATTGTTTTCTCGATTTCCTAAAATATTCATCTTTAGAAAAAAAAAATAAAAAAACACTTGCGTTTTTTTTTGTTTTGTTGTATATTTGAAAACTTTTTAGATATAAAATATATTTGACTTTTCTGATACCAATATAAAAATGGACATTGGTAAAATAATAACAAAATTCAAAATCTCAGAATTTGAGACTTGGTTTACTCAATCTATTTAAAAAATATTATTAAAAATTGAATTATTATGAAAAAATTTACAATTTGTATCATCACAGCATTAGTTTTTACATCCTTTAATAATTGTTTTGCAAAAAATAACTATATGTCAGTTTTCGAAAACAATGAAATTTTAACCACCGGAACAATAAGCGGAACAGTTGTGGATTCAGCCACCTTTGAACCAATTGAAAATGTCCTTATAAATGTTGAAGGAACAATATTTTCGGCGATTTCAACTGAAGATGGGACATATACAATCTCTAATGTTGATATTGGAATATACGACATCACTGCAACTGCTGAATTGTTAATTTCAAAAACACAGTTTGACATTGAAGTAATTGAAGGAGATACAGCTATCGTTAATTTTTTTCTCACTCCGAAACCTCCAGTATTAGAAAATATTATCCCGGGAATAGAGGAAATAACTCTTGAATGGGATGAAAATGTAAATTTTGACAATAGTGAGACCGGGCACTTTACTACTCCACAGGGTGATCCGTCATCACCGCTTTGGTCAATTTACATAAATACTGCCACTTGGGACGGCAATGACCTTGAGGTCGAAGATGAAATTGCTATTTTTGACGATGATTTAATAGTTGGAGTTTTTACACTTAGTCAGGTTTGTACACCGGATAATTGTTTTGATAACGTTTTAATTGCATTTTCTGAATTTATTACCGGCCAGGGATATACTCCCGGCAATCTTTTTAGTTTTAAAGCATGGGATGAAAGTGAAGGATTAGAAACAAGTTTTTGCAATTATACATTTTTTGATCCCTATGGAGGTAATTTTACGGGCAATTATTTTCCTTATGATGATGGTGTGTATAGCATAATGACACTTGAATTTTTCTCATATCTTCCAAATTATAATATCTACTATAAAGATAGTACTTTGATTGCTTCAGGAATAATAGGAAATTCATATACAGATAGCGGATTAACTTATGGCCAGGAATATTGCTATTTTATAACCCGTGTATGTGAAAATGGAATGGAAACGCCTCCTTCAAATATTTTATGCGCTTCTCCATTAGCGATAACTGGCCAACAAAGTGGAACGATAAGCGATATTGTTTTAAATCCGATCAAAGGTGCTGTTATTACAATTGAAGGTACAAGCCTGACGGCAACAAGCGGACCAATCGGAACTTATTTTATTGATAACATTCCAATCGGAGATCATAGCGTAAATGTTTCTGCCCAAGGCTATGAAACAAAATCACAAGAAATTACTATTATTGAAGGTGAAACAAGTAATCTTGACTTTTCACTTTTAGCAATACAATCTCTAAGTATTGAACCGGGCTTTCAATTTGTTTCATCAAGAGTAATTCCTATCGAAGCAGATATGGAAATAGTGGCTCAGGAAATTATTAATGATGACCTATATTATATTAGGGATTCACGAGGTTATATGTTAAGAAAAATAGGGCCAAATTGGGCCAATGGTATTGGTGATTGGGTTACAAACGAAGGGTATTTAATTAAAACCTCTGCCTCAGGACAATTTACTTTAGAAGGAAGCATGCTTTCACAATCAACACCAATTGATATTTGTTCAGGCTTTCAATTTGTCAGTTATTTGCCTTTAATTGAAATTGATGCATTCGATGCTTTTAATTCAGTAATTAGTGATAATCTTGTTTATATAAGAAATTCAGAGGGCTCAATGTTAAGAAAAGTTGGCCCTGATTGGGTAAATGGAATTGGAAATTGTATTCCGGGCGAAGCCTATCTTACTAAAATATTGTCAGAAGACACTTTAATTTATCCGTTCAATTGTGGTGATCCGTTTACTGATCTGCGTGATGGACAAACATATAAAACAGTTCAAATAGGTGAGCAATGCTGGATGGCTGAAAATCTGAATTGTGGTTTAATGATTAACAGTGATTTAAACCAAATAAATAATGATATTATTGAAAAATATTGCTATGATAACGATACCGCTAATTGTGAAACTTATGGCGGACTCTACCAATGGGATGAGATGATGCAATACACAACAGCAGAGGGTAGTCGTGGCATTTGCCCACCTGCTTGGCATTTACCCTCCGACAACGAATGGACAATTCTAACTGATTTTCTTGGAGGATGGGGAATTGCCGGTGGTGAAATGAAAGAAAAAGGAATAATTCATTGGAACTCGCCAAATACCGGAGCTACAAACGAAAGTGGTTTTACAGCTAAACCCGGAGGTTGCTTTTTATACTACAATAATATTTTTGATAAACAAAAAAATAAATTTTACTCATGGTCATCCACCTCAATTGATAACGCTGGAAGTTGGCAAAGAGGCATAAGCTATAACTTTTCAAATATTTTACGAAGCAATTTCCAAAAAGTATTAGGCCTTTCAGTGCGTTGCATTAAAGACAGTATTCAAACTGATAATTGTGTAAAGAATTCAAAGCAAGGAGTAATTAATTTAATCCCAATAAAGAAAAGCAATTATGTTCATTCACCTCAGCATTTTAATTTCAAAGGCGGTAATCCAGCCCAAGCAGTTTATACTTTATATTTTGAAGGCCTGGAAATTGGCGATGAAGTTGCTGTTTTTGATGGAGGATTAATGGTTGGAGCCATTAAAATCAATTCAGAAGAAACTTTAAAAAACGAACTCCCGGTTTTTAGCTCAACACTTACAGGACAAGGATATAATTCGGGAAATTCTTTGATAATTAAAGTGTGGGATGGTAAAATTAATCAGGAAATTGATTTTAATTTTGAATATAAAAATCCTTATGGAGATGCTTTTATGGATAAGTGTTTCCCGAAAATAGACGGTGAATACAGTATTTTGAAGGTTAGAAAAAATTCTTCAGGAATTGATAATATTTCCAACAACATCACAATTTATCCAAACCCATCAACCGGAAAAATTTCAATTAGAAATCTGTCAGGTTTCAAAAACCTGACAGATTTGGAAATCACCGATCTTACCGGAAAAACAATCTTCCAATCAAAAATTAAAAACTTCCATACTTGTCCGTACGAAGCGAAGCAAGTCGGTATGGATGTATCATCAATCGAAATTGACCTTTCCGAAATCAAAAAAGGAATATATATTTTAAATCTTAGTAATAAAGATTTTAAAAAAACTAAAAAGATTGTAATTCAATAACCAAAAAAGGTAATTTCTTTTTAGGAAGGTAATTGAATGAGTATGTAAAAAAATCTTCACATATTTAATTGATTCTATTAAATATTTAGCCAAATTTCGCCTTTGTTTCTCGAATTATGAAAAATTTTATTACATTTGAACCAAAAATGGAAGATATCGCTTTTTTAACTCTTCATTAGGTATGGAAATAGACGTTATTAGAAAGACTGACAGATGTATCAGAATAGAAATAAAATGCGTAGTAAATGTAATAGTTATTTTTGAAATCGGGTAAAAGAAAATAGAAGATATGAAAGACTTAAAAAAAGATGATCTTCTTTCAGTAATTGAAAAATTACACAGTAGAATTTCTGAATTGGAAAATATGAAAACCAGACAGATAAAAGCAGAGGAGGAGTTAAAAGCTGCTAATTTACAGATTCGCAAAATAGAAGAAAACCTTAAAAATTTCTTCAATTCCAATTTCGATTTTCTCTGGGTACTTGACGAAACCGGAAACATTATTACTATCAATGACACGGTTAAACAAAGGTTAGGATATAATGAGAACGAATTAATAGGTAAATCAATTCTTTTTGTTTATCCGGAAGAATATAGGGATAATGCAGCAAAAATAATTACGGCAATGTTGAAGGGAAAACAGAATTCATGCCCTATCCCGATTATGGCAAAGGACGGTAGTAAAATTTCAGTAGAAACTTATATTGCCAAGGGTGCATGGAACGGCAAACCCGCCTTTTTTGGAACCAGTAAAGATATTTCGGCTCTAAAATTATCAGAAGAAAAATTTGCCAAAGCATTTCATTGCGGCCCTGCCATAAAAGGATTAAGTGATATTTTAACAGGCGAATATTATGAAGTAAATCAAACTTTCTATGATAAACTTGGTTTTACACCCAAAGAAGTTATAGGGAAAAAAGCTAAAGATATACTACGTTTGGATGATGATTTCAGAACAAATACTCTCACGAGATTATTAAAACAGGGATTCATACAAAATGAAGAAACCGTAATTTACCCCAAAAATGGAACCCCAATAAATGTGTTGCTTTCAGGTGAAATAATTGAAATACAAGATAAAAAGTATAATTTCACAACAGCTATTGACATTACCGGTCTTAAGAAAGCAGAAGAATATCTTAAAGAAAGTGAAGATAAATTCAGGTTTTTATCAGCTGCAACTTTCGAAGGTATTGTCGTACACAAAAAAGGAATTGTAGTTGATGCCAATCAATCCTTCCTAAAAATGACAGGATATAGTAAAGAAGAAGTAATAGGTGAAAATTTACTTGACTATATTCCAAAAGCAAAGGATAAAGCTAAAATATTGATAAATATCACCAAGCAAATAACTAAACCTTACACTATAACCGCAAAACATAAAAGTGGCAAAACTTTTATTGTTGAACTGGAATCAAAAAATGTTAATCACAATGGTAAAAAGCTTAGAATAGTCGCCGTTCGTGACGTAACACAAAAAATTAAAGTCGAAGAAGAACGAAGAATAAGCGAAGAACGTTTTCGAAAATTGATAGAACATATGCCAAGCGGAGTTGCTATTTATTCACCTATTGACAATGGAAACAATTTCAAATTTTTAGAAGTAAATAAAGCTGCTGAAATAATTACAAACTCAACAAAAAATGACCTAATCGGCTATTCATTATTAGAGAAGTTCCCAAATATGGGAAAATCACCTTTAGTTAAGGGACTAAAAAAAGTGAATACAACAGGAAAGGACTTACATATACCTCCATTCTATTATAAAGATAGCGTTCGCGAAGGCTGGCGAGAAAATTATATTTATAAATTGCAATCGGGCGAGATTGTCGCAATTTTTACGGATGTTTCCGAAAGGCTAAATGCTCAGCAAAAACTAAAGAATCAAAACATTGATTTGAAAATCGCCAAAGAAAAAGCTGAAGAATCCGACCGCTTGAAATCAGCTTTCCTCGCAAATATGAGCCATGAAATCCGTACACCGATGAATGGTATTCTTGGCTTTGCCGATTTGTTGAGAGAACCTGAAATTTCAGGCCAGGAACAAGAAAAATATGTTGACATTATTGAAGATAGTGGCAAACGAATGCTTAATATTATAAACGATTTGATTGATATTTCTAAAGTTGAAGCGGGTCAAATGGAAGTCAACATTTCAGAAACAAATATTAATGAGCAAATCGAATACCTTTATACTTTTTTCAAACCTGAGGTTGAGAACAAAGGCATGAAACTTTCGTTTTCAAATACTTTAACAAAAAATGAAGCCATAATTGAAACCGATAAAGAAAAAGTTTATGCCATATTAACTAACCTTATCAAAAATGCAATAAAATATTCAAATAAAGGTAATATTGAATTCGGTTATAATTTAAAAAAGGATAGTGTTCCCGTTGAAATGGAGTTTTATGTGAAGGACACAGGAATCGGAATTCCGGAGAATCGACAGCAAGCAGTTTTCGACCGCTTCGTACAGGCCGATATTGAAGATAAAAAAGCTATGGAAGGTGCCGGGCTTGGTTTGTCTATTTGTAAGGCTTATGTGGAAATGCTCGGAGGAAAAATTTGGCTTGAATCGAAGGAAAGAACCGGTTCGCAGTTTTACTTTACCATCCCATATACCCCTAAAACTAATGAAAAACCTAAAGTTCCTGTTGAATCACTTAAAGGAGAAATAATTAAAGGTATTAAAAAAATAAATATATTAATTGTTGAAGATGAAGAATTTTCCGACTATCACCTGAGTATTATCCTTAAAAATATTAGCAAAGAAGTTTTTCATGCCTGTACCGGCAATCAAGCTGTTGAACTTTGCCAGAGCAATCAAAACCTTGATTTAATATTAATGGATATTAAATTGCCTCTAATGAATGGTTATAAGGCTACCAGAAAAATTCGTGAATTCAATAAAGATGTGAAAATTATTGCTCAAACAGCTTATGCTCTTCCTGGCGATAGGGAAAAAGCTTTGGAAGCCGGATGCGATGATTATATCACAAAACCAATAAACAAAGATGAACTTATAGGAATCATTGAGAGGCTGTTGGTGAAAGACAATTGAACAAGTTGTTTTGGTGCAATAAAAAATTAATAGCAACTCTTGATTTTCATCATGGTTTTTTTATTAATATACAATTCAAAAATCAATTCTTAAATCTTTCAAAAATCTCAAAATTATTTTTTACATACTAAAACTCAAGCCATTTTTTATAACTAAAAAACGTAATTTTGCTGCGTTTTATAAATTTCGATTTTTGGAATATTTATTATGAATTCGGCAGCATTAAAAATACATATAAAAGGCTTGGTTCAAGGAGTTGGTTTTCGGCCTTTTATTTATCGGCTGGCTAATCGTTTTAATTTAAAAGGCTCGGTTGAAAACCGTAACGATGGCGTAATAATTTTTGTAGAAGGCCTTAAAAACAATGTTGATAATTTTCTCAATTCAATAAAGAACGAAGCTCCACCGGCATCAAACATAAATTCAATTGCTTCTGAAAGTTGTTCTGTAAATAATTTTGATGAATTTAAAATAATTAAAAGCACAAATAAATCGGAAGAAATTACCGAGATAAGCCCCGATATTGCTGTTTGCGAGGATTGCCTGAAAGATATGGAATCACAATCGCATCGTATTGATTATCCGTTTATAAATTGCACTAATTGCGGGCCTCGGTTTACAATTATTCAAGACTTACCCTATGATAGGAAAAATACAACAATGAAATCTTTTCCTATGTGTGAAAAATGCCGAAGCGAATACGAAGACGTTCTTGACCGGAGATTTCATGCACAACCCGTAGCTTGCAATGATTGTGGGCCTATTTATACTTTAACTTACAAAAACAATGAAATCACCGATTTAAAAGAGATTTTAAATATCTCAGCAAAGCTTATTGAACAAGGAAAAATAGTTGCAATTAAAGGCTTGGGTGGATTTCATCTTGCCTGTGATGCTCAAAACGAAGAAGCTGTCAACCGTTTAAGAAAAGCTAAAAATCGTGATGGAAAACCTTTTGCCGTAATGTTTGCGACAATTGAAGATTTGAAAGAATTTACGAATGCAAACGATACAGAAATTGAATCATTACTTTCGTGGAAACGGCCAATTTTAATTCTTCAGGAAAAGAAAAAACTTGCAAAAAGTGTTAGTGTAGGATTTAAAACCTTAGGAGCGATGCTTCCTTATATGCCTTTTCATTACTTGCTTTTCGAGGCATTGAGGCTCCCGGTAATTGTTCTAACAAGCGGAAATATTTCGGATGAACCCATTATTATTGACAACCAAATTGCTATTGAAGAATTATTGCCGGTTTCGGATGCAATTATCACTTATAATCGTGATATTTATAATCGTACAGACGATTCCCTTACTGTTGTTTTTAATAATAAAGAGCGGCTTTTAAGAAGATCAAGAGGATTTGCACCTTCACCCGTAAACCTAAACCTTAATGTTGACGGAATTCTTGCTACAGGAGCCGAACTTGTAAATTGTTTTTGCCTTGGAAAAGGAAAACAAGCTTTTTTGAGCCAGCACATTGGTGACCTTAAAAATATGGAAACCTTAGAATATTATTCCGAGACTATTGATAAATTTCAAAAACTGTTCCGCATAAAAACCTCCCTTGTAGTCTGCGATCTTCATCCCGATTATTTGTCAACAAAATATGCTAATGAGCTAAACATTAAAACTATTGCTGTTCAACATCACCACGCTCATATTGCATCCTGCATGGCAGAGTATGGCCTCGACGAAAAAGTAATTGGTGTTGCCTTCGATGGAATTGGTTTGGGAACAGATAATAAAATCTGGGGTGGTGAATTTTTTATTTGCGATTTATTTGATTTTGAAAGATATTCTCATTTTGAATATATTCCAATGCCCGGCGGCGATAAAGCAACAAAAGAACCCTGGCGAATGGCTATTTCATATCTTTATAAATATTACGGCAAGAGTTTCCTTGATTTAAAACTTCCTTTTCTTGAAAATATTGAAGAGGATAAAATTGAATTAATTATTTCGGCTATCGAAAAAAAAATTAATTGTCCGGAAACATCAAGCGCCGGACGACTTTTTGATTCAATTGCTGCCTTGATAAATTTGTGTTTAAATTCTAATTTTCATGCCGAAGCACCAATGCGTCTCGAAGCAATTATTGATAAAAACTGTTCAGACGAATATGATTTAATTACAAATAATGAAATTTCGGTAAAAGAAATAATTAAAGGTGTTGTTGATGATATAATTAATTTAAAATCACAATCAGAAATATCAACAAAATTTCACAATACAATAATTTCTATTATTTTTGCACAAGTTTTAGAAATCTCCAAAAAGTATAAAATAAACAAAGTTGTGCTTTCGGGAGGCAGTTTCCAAAATCGTTATATTATTGAAAGGATTGAAAATTTATTAATAAAAAATAGTTTTAAAGTTTATGCACCTTGTAAAATTCCGGCCAACGACGGCGGAATTGCACTCGGACAACTTGCTATTGCTGCTAAAAGGAGAGAAAAAGATGTGTTTAAGTATTCCGGCAAAAATTAAATCAATTGATGGAGACATGGCTGTTGTCTCAGTTGGTGGAGTTGAATATAACGCAAGTTTACAGCTTATTGACGATCCTTGCGTGGGTGATTATGTTTTATTGCATACAGGTTTCGCACTTCAAAAAATTAGCGAAGAGGACGCCATGGAAACCCTAAAAATATTTAAAGAGTTTGAGGAATTAAATGTTCAAATGGACGAAGAAGAAAAACAAGAAGGAAAAAGAAAAATTTAATTTTAAAGCATCTCTCTAATAACTAATTATTTTCAATGTTTTTTATTATTTTATTAAATTTAAATATTGTTTATTTAGATTTGAAAGAAAAATAATATATAATTTTGGTGAGAAAATAAATAAAATCTAAAATTATGAGAAAAATAGATACTTCAAAATTATCGCATGACGAATGTTGGGGAATTCAAATAAACGGAACCAAACATTGCCAAAATTGTAAATGGACAGGGATTAGTGCTTGCGAAGGGAAAAATATTGTAAAAACAGGAAGAAATTCAAAAGGTTATAAAATTGGTGAGTATGGTTTGGAAGAAGACGTACCCCGCGAAAAACCACAATTGGTTTAGTAATTTTATTTATGAAACTTATATGCTAATTTTTAAGAATAAAAAGATGAAAAAACGGTCAACGCTATTCAAGCATGGTCAGCCTTTAAACTTCAGTCATCCACAATACCTAAAAGATGAAATACATTGACGAGTATCGCGATAAAGAAATTGTAAAAAGGATAGTTGCAAATATTAAAAAAATCTCGAAGAAAGAAATTTTTTTGATGGAAGTTTGCGGAGGGCACACAATGGCTATCCATAAATTTGGAATACCGTCCTTGTTACCCAAAAATATTAAACTATTATCAGGCCCGGGTTGTCCGGTTTGTGTTTCAAGCCGAAAATTTATCGATCAGTCAATTTCTTACAGTCGTTTGCCGGATGTTATTATTACAACTTATGGAGACCTAATTCGCGTTCCGGGTTCAACTTCGTCATTAAATAAAGAAAAAGCCAAAGGTGCTGACATCAGGATTGTTTATTCGGTTCTGGATGCCTTAACAATGGCACAAAATAATCAGGATAAGAAAGTTGTTTTTCTTGGCATTGGCTTTGAAACAACAGCACCCTCGAGTGCAGTAGCAATTTTTAATGCCAACAAATTAAATCTTAAAAACTTCTCGCTTTTCAGTTCTCACAAAGTTATGCCTCCTGCAATGAAGGCTCTTATAAACGAAGGTGTTAAAATTGATGGATACATTGCACCCGGACATGTGAGCACAATCACGGGTTCCGCAATTTATAAAGATATTGCCGAAAAATATCATGCAGCTTGTGTTGTTGCGGGTTTTGAACCGGTCGATTTATTGCAATCAATTTATATGCTTGTAAAGCAAATCGAAACCAACGATTATAAAGTTGAAATTGAATATAAAAGAGTCGTAAAGCCCGAAGGAAATTTGAAAGCCTTAAAAATGCTTGATGAGATTTTCTACCTTCGGGATGATTGGTGGCGCGGTCTTGGAATTTTACCAAAAAGCGGGCTTGGAATTCGTGAAGAATATGCTCGCTTTGATGCCGAAAAAGTTTTCAATGTTGAAGTCGAAGAAACAAGAGAAGACAAAGGTTGTATTTGTGGTGAAATTTTAAAAGGATTGAAAACACCCAAAGATTGTAAATTGTTCGGAAAAGCCTGTACGCCGGGCGATCCTGTAGGAGCTTGCATGGTGTCAAATGAAGGATCGTGTTATGCATTTTACCGCTATAAATCTTAAGTTTAGAAACAAGATACAAGATACAGGATAATGCTTTCCGAAAAATTGAAACTTGAAAATAAAAAATATGAAAACTAAAAATAAAGAATCTATACTTCTTGGTCATGGAAGCGGCGGGAAATTATCTCACGATCTAATTGATAAAGTTTTTGTAAAACATTTCAGTAATCCTATACTTTCTGTTCAAACCGATTCGGCAATTGTTTCTTTAGGCCAATCTAAACTTGCTTTTACAACAGATTCTTTTGTTGTTGATCCGATTTTTTTTCCGGGTGGAAACATTGGAAAATTAGCTGTTTGCGGAACGGTTAACGACCTTGCTGTTTCAGGGGCCTCTCCCCTATTTATCAGTTCGGCTTTTATTATTGAGGAAGGATTTTCGATGGATGCTTTGGAAGAAATTTCCGAAACTATGGCAATTGAAGCCAAAAAAGCAGGAGTTGAAATCGTTACCGGTGACACTAAAGTTGTAAACAAAGGAAAATGTGATAAAGTTTTTATAAACACTTCGGGTATCGGTATATTAGATAAAAAATATTTGAATATTAGTACGGGTGAGAACATTGAAATTGGAGATAAAATTATAGTAAACGGCTCAATAGGAGATCATGGAATGGCAATCTTAAGTGCTCGTAACGAATTAAATCTAAGGTCGAACATCGAATCGGATTGTGCCTGTCTTAACCACCTAATTAAAGATGCCCTTGAGGTTTCTGATGAAATTAAATTTATGAGAGATGCCACGCGTGGTGGAATAGCTACTGTTTTATCAGAATTGGTAAAAGATAAAAATTATGGTTTGGTAGTCGATGAAGATTCGGTTTTTGTAAATGAAAATGTCAGAGGAATTTGTGAGATGCTTGGTTTCGACCCATTTTATGTAGCTAATGAAGGTAAAATAATTATGGTGGTCGGTAAAGATGATGCCGACAAAATTTTGTCTAAAATGAAGGAAAATCAGTTTGGAAAAGATGCTGCAATAATTGGTGAAATTACTGATAAACACCATGGAAAAGGCTGGATAAACACCGAAATTGGTGGAAAAAGAATTATTGATATGCTTAGCGGCGAACAGTTGCCAAG
Organism: Bacteroidales bacterium; assembly: GCA_016342645.1. Lineage (GTDB taxonomy): Bacteria > Bacteroidota > Bacteroidia > Bacteroidales > JAEINX01 > JAEINX01. The sequence continues at coordinate 39,799 of JAEINX010000022.1, forward strand.
GATTTGTTAATCGGAAAATGGGACACAGATTTAATATGATTTATTTATATAAATTGAAATTACAATTCGCAAATTTTATCATAAGTAGCCCATGACTTTAGTCGTGGGTTTTTATAAGATTATAATCCTTAACCGTTTTAACGGTTTTAAAAACCAAAGAAATGCACGAATTATCAATTGCAATGAACATTGTGGAAATTGCCGAGGAAGAAAGTAAAAAAGCCGGAGCTACAAAAGTAAGCGAAATTGAACTTGAAATCGGAACAATGTCGGGGATAGTGATTGAAGCTCTTGATTTTGCCTTAGATGAAGCCAAAAAAAACTCGGTTTTAAGCAATGCAAAAATTACAATAAACAATATTCACGCAAAAGCCAGATGCATTGATTGCAATCATGAATTCGACATCGAAGAACTATTTACACCTTGCCCGAAATGCAATTCATTTAGAAATGATATTATTCAAGGAAAGGAACTGAAAGTTAAAAGGCTTATTGCACAGTAGAGACATACGGCCGTGTGTCTCTACTGATGGCAGATTAACAAAAAATATTATTTTGACACAAATTCAAAATAATTGACATTTTTACCTAATTTTGTATTTTAATTTTAATAAAAATAATAAAAATATGTGCGGAACATGCGGATGCGGTGAAGACAATACCGTAAGAATTCAAAAACCGGGAGAATCATCAGATCAACATACTCATACTCATTCTCACACTCATAATCATGGCGATATTGAGCATTCTCACGATCATATACATGATCATTCACATTCTAATCCACACAGCCATGATGATTTGCATTCACAACAGCATTCTCATTCAAATGGCCATACTCATGAGCATTCCCATAATAATGAAATATTAATCGAACAGGATATTCTTCAAAAAAACAATCTGCTTGCCGAAAGAAACAGAGGTTATTTTGAAGCTAAGAACATAATTGCATTAAATCTGGTTAGCTCACCCGGCTCAGGAAAAACAAGCCTATTGGAACGCTCTATCAAAGAACTCGGTAAGGAAATAAATTTCTTCGTAATTGAAGGTGACCAACAAACAATGAACGATGCAAATCGTATCAATGAAGCCGGAGCACCGGTAGTTCAAGTAAATACGGGCAATGGTTGTCATCTTGATTCCGATATGGTTAATAAAGCTGTTAAGGAACTTGATATTAAAGACAATTCGGTTTTGGTGATCGAAAATGTAGGAAATCTCGTATGCCCATCGATGTTTGACCTTGGTGAATCAAAAAGGGTTGTTGTTATTAGCGTTACCGAAGGCGATGACAAACCTATCAAATATCCAACAATGTTTGCTTCATCTGATCTTTGCATTATAAATAAAACAGACCTTCTACCCTATGTTGATTTTGATATTGAAAAAGCAAAAGAATATGCTTTACAAGTAAATCACCATTTGGAAATTATTGAATTATCGGTAAAAACCGGCGAGGGAATGGATAAATGGTATGATTGGATTAAAAAGGTGTAAAAAAGGGGCTTAGTCCCTGCATCTTGAAAGGTAGATGAATTTCCATTTACTGTTCTTTTACTTGTTTATTGATTATTGAGTGTTGCTTATTGAGTGTTCTTATTTTAAAATTACTATTTTCCCTCTATTAATCACATATAACCCTCTTTTAATGCAATAAATGTAAGTTCCGCTTAATACCTCTCTGCAATCCCAAACTGTTTTTTCATTTTTTAAATTAAGCGTTGCCACTTCTTGCCCAAAAACATCGCTTATATTTAGTTTGTATTTTTTTCCATTAGGATTAATGAACGAGAACTCAAATATCACATACTCTTTTGCAGGATTGGGATAAACTTTTATATTATTATAAATATTTTCATATTCATTAATATTTGATGATGTATCTTTTATTTCAAATACCCAGAAATCCTCATCATAATTCTCACCGTGTGGAGTGCATTGAACATCATATGAAGGGCCGAAATTAGTTTGGCCGGCAATTACAAAATTATTATCACTCTTTTTTACTGCTCCGAATGCCATTATTTCATTTCCTTCTCCTCCAATACATCGTTGCCATTCCAATTCACCTGCTGAGCTTATTTTAATCACCCAAATATCTCTGTTGTATTCATTCATGGAATGATTTCCGAAGACATCACCACCTATTGACTTAGTATAACCCATTAAAACAAATCCTCCATCTGAAGTTTGAAAAACTTTTTCTGAGGCTTCAATATTCCAACCTCCATAACATTTTTGCCAGATAATATTGCCCCAAAAATCTATTTTTAAAGCCCAAATATCGCTTTCACCATGCCAACCCGAGCCGGAAAGATCACCATCATCTGAGCCACCAATGCCGAAAACCATATATCCATCATCAAGTTCAAGTAATGCTAATACACCATCAATATCACTTCCCCCGTAACATTGCTGCCATTCAATATTTCGGCTGGTATCCAATTTAACGAGTATGGCTTCTGCATGAAAGCTATGTGGCTCGCAAGTCAAATTACCACCATCAGAGATCATTGATGTCCCTCCTGCAAGAAATCCACCATCACTTGTTTGAATAATTGCATGTCCAAAATCCTGACTACTTGTTCCAATGGTAAAATCCCACTCCTTTTCACCTTCACTATTTAGTTTTATCATCCACATATCAAACATACCATAATGCGTTGTTATAACACCACCACTATAGGAAATATAACCAAATGACAAAATCCCTCCATCATTTGTCGGAACACCAGTGTAAATTTGATCAGTACCAATACCGCCTAAAATTTTCTCCCATATTATCTCTCCAACACTATCTATTTTAACAATCCAGAAATCAGTGGATTCGGGATAGGGGTCATTACTGATATCCCCATCAGAGGAAAATGTTGAGCAAAGCAAATAATAGTTATTATCCTCAGCTGGCAAAATTCTAATAATTCTTTCTCCTTCACTTCCTCCATAAGTTTTTTCCCAAATTATATCGCCAATTTTATTTGTTTTTACTAACCAACAATCACTTTCACCATGATTATATGAAATATCCCCATTAGTTGATTTAGTATAACCACCTATTAGATATCCGTTTTTTGTTGATATTATATCATAAGCATCATCTTTGTTTGAACCTCCATAACAATTTTGCCAATTAATAGTCATATTTTGAGACATGACAAATATTGGAAAAGAAAGTATAAATATTATTAGTTTTAATTTTTTCATACAAATTTAAATTACAGGGAGCCTTATTAAAGCTCCCTGTAAAATTAATAATAAATTATTTACTTATAACAATTTTCCCTGATTTATTAAAACCGGAAACATTTAAAGTATAATAATATACTCCCGATTTAATATTCTCAGTATTCCATATTCTTTGGCCATGGTTTTCTGAAACAATAATGGTTTCTATAATTTTCCCGTAAGTTTCCACCACATCCCGGATACTTCTTTGGCATGTCTTCAGGTAATTGAAAACATGTTGAATCTTTTAGTTTAAGTTCTGAAAAATTTGGAAAATGGCCTAAATTTTTATCAATCACAATCTTTAATGCTTTTTCAAGAATACTTTTGATGTATTCTACCGCAGCCTGAGTAAATCGTTTATCAATAGCTTGTTTGG
>JAEINX010000023.1 GCA_016342645.1 Bacteroidales bacterium
AAGGTCATGCAAAAATAGGAATTGGAGATAAAACATTTGAAGTTAAACAAAATAACATTGTTTTTATTCCTGCCGGTATTCCACATTGGTATGAAACAATTGGAAAAGAAGCCTTTGAGTTTCTGTGTATGATTCCAAATATGGAAGACAAAATGGAAGTACTTGAAGATTAATCAAAAGATATTGTTTATTATTTCAATTTCCGGAATCGAAACGTTTTTTTTAGCAAGATTGTTTAATTCTCTCTTTTTTATTTTTTCTTGCATTTTTAGTATATTATGCAGATATTTGTTGTATAATAAAATATTGCCAAAGAAAGGAAAAATTATGGAAAGAATTGATCTCCCTCTATCCAAACTAACATCTGCTCAAAAACTTGATCTAATGGAGACTATCTGGGATGACTTGACAAGGGATGAAAAAACAATTGAATCACCTGCTTGGCATGAAGCAGTTCTTATAGATAGAAATAAAGCCCTATCAGCCGGCAAAGTAACCATATCCGATTGGGAAGAAGCTAAGAACAGAATAAGAAAGAACATTTCATGCAAGTAAGAATCCTTAGTATTGCCGAGAGAGATATTGAAAATGGATACTATTTCTATGAGCGTTAATCTGACGGACTTGGATATTACTTCCTTGATTCTCTTTACTCTGATATAGATTCATTATCTTTTTTCGCACGCATTCATTCTATAGTTTTCGGGTTCCATAGGCTTCTCTATAAAAGGTTTCCGTTTGCAGTGTATTATGAAATTATCAATGATGTGGTTATTGTAACAGTTGTGCTGGATTGCCGAATGAATCCAAGTTGGATTAAGGAAAGACTGATGAAAGATTAAAAAATTGCAAAAAGCTTATAGAGTATAGCTATACCATTTTATTATAAAACTTTTAAATATATTTGAAAGTTGAAATTGAACAGGTGAATGAAAGATATGGATATTTAAATCAATGCAATATTTCGTGTCAACTTTAGCCTTTTGAAAAAATTATTCAAAAATTCGAATTTTTTTTTTGAAAAATTATAGTTTGTATTGCAAACTATATTATCTTTGCAATGTTAATTAATGTATTATTTTAAAATTATAAAGATGGAAACACAAACAAAATTAAATCCTAAAGAAAGCTTAGAGCTTATTGCAAAAACAATTGCAAAAACAAAAGAAAACTTCAAATACCAAAGTTTTTATTACCTGATTTGGGGCTGGCTTGTTGCCTTAGCAAGTCTTTTTCAATTTGTTTTAATTGAGTTTACTGAATTTGAAATGAATTATTTACCCTGGCCTATTTTAATGTTTTTAGGAGCAATTATAACAATAATTTATTCGATCAGGTTAGGACGAGTCTCACAAACAGAAACTTATCTCGGCAATTTCATTAAACATTTATGGATTGTTTTGGGAATTTCATTTATTTTCATGTTGTTTATTTCTATAAAGTTAGAATTTTGGCCGGCACCTGGTGTGTTACTTCTTGCAGGAATAGGAACAATGGTTTCAGGATTGACTATGAAATTCAAGCCATTGATTTTCGGGGGAATAATTTTCGCTATTTTTTCGATAGTTACATTATACTTCATAGGGCCTGAACAATTAATTCTCAATGCAATTGCTATAATCTTCGGTTACCTGATTCCGGGTTATTTATTAAAAAATTCAAAAAAATAATTTGCTATGTATAAAGACTTGGATCCGGTTTTAAACACGCAGGTTAGATTGGCTATTGTTTCGTCATTGATTAAAGTCAAACAAGCAGATTTTAATTATCTTAAACAACAATGCAATACAACTCAAGGAAATATGAGCCATCAAATAAAAAAACTTAAAGAAGCTGAGTATATCGAAGTAATTAAAACCTATAGCGGTAATTATCCGAAAACAATTTGCAGAATAACACCAAAAGGGATTTCAGCATTTGAAGAATATGTAAAAACTATAAAAACATATTTGGAATTGAAATAAATTTCTTCTAAAAATAATTGCAAAATATCTAATCCTAATTGTTATATCGTTATTATTCAACAATATAACAATTTAACCATATAGCCATTTGATTGAGGGAATTAAAAGTAAGTGCGTTTCTATTAATGAAAATAGCAATTTTGATGAGGTAAGGAATAAGTTTTTATTACTAATTTTACCGTAATAAATTTTTGTAGTACTGCATTAGGAAAATGAATATTATTTAAAATGAGCTCAATAAGAAAAATTGATGAAGAAAATTATATTCTTAAGTATTTCAGCAAAGAACTTCCTGATTTTCCAAAAGCCAAATTATTAAAAACCGAATCACCTGATTTTGTTATATGTTTAAATTCAAGAAATAAAATTGGAATTGAATTAACAAAATTGACGAACAAAATTCCCGACAAGAATAAATATGGCAATAAAATTGTAAGGTCTTATGAAAATAAAATTCTTGTGAAAGCCAAACAAACCTATGAATCAAATTTCAAACACAAATTCTATCTGGCAGTATATTTTTCTAATTCTTTTATTATCAATAATAATCAGATTGATTTGTTTGCAAATGTATTAGTGCAAATAGTTTATCAAAACACAAAAGAATGCAATTTTAGTTCATATTTTAGCCTGAAAATTGAAAACACCGATTTACCAAAACAAATTGAGTGGATTCGGATAATTCATCATCCGGAAGTTGAAACCTCAATCTGGAAAAACAGGCCGGAATATTTGGATTGTGAATTTTCAAAAGAAAACATTCAACACACTATAAAATTAAAAAATGATAAAATAGCATTATATCAAAAAAAGAAAATAAATACTTTCTGGTTGATTATAATAATTGATTACTTTAGTAATAACTTCTCATATAATATTCATAACAAGATAAATAATTGGAGTTTTGATTCAAAATTCCATAAAGTTTTTCTTTTCGAACTTTTTTGTCGAAAAATATTTAATCTAAATATTTGAAATAAATGCTTATCAGCTACTAAACTCATTTAAAACCTTAACTTCTTAGAAAAAATGCAATGACTTTTTGGTTTAATGGACAAAATTCAGGCTGAAGTATAGCTCAAAACCTTTATTATTAATAGTTTTGTTGGTTTGAAAGCTATGAATAAAAAATTCCTTAATTTCAATAATTTGGTAATAAAAAATATCTCAAAACAAAACCATTGAGGTATTCAGGCGGATTTTTTATTAATTAAAACATAGATTTTATGATTCAGTGTTTAATAATTTTCTCAATCTCATCAATACAAGGCTTAATAGCTTTTGGGATTTCTATTTTTGATTGAATTGAAGTCAAATCTTTCAATCCACTTCCGGTTAATAAAACCAAGTTTTTTGATTTATCTTCAAATTTATGATTTTCAATATATTTTATTAATCCGGCATAAGCAGCAGCAGAAGCAGGTTCGGTAAATATCCCTTTTTCGTTGCTTAATAAAACCGAAGCATCAAGAATCTCGTTATCGGAAACGGTGATAAACTCACCATGATACTCTTTAATGTAGGCGGAAGCCATATAAAAATTTCTTGGAATATCAACAGCAATTGAGTCTGCAATCGTTCTTGAGGGTTTACTTATAAACTCCTCCGCAAAAATATTTCTTGTCAAATTGTCGCTGCCTTTTGCCTGAACAGCAACTATAACAGGCATTTTATTGATCAAACCGATCTTTAATAAATCTTCAAAACCTTTATAAACTCCAGAAATTATCACCCCATCACCAACCGGAACAAAAACACGATCGGGAAGTGAAAAATTCATTTCCAAAGCTATTTCAAATGACACGGTTTTCTTTCCTTCGATAGTTAAAGGATTATAAGCTGTGTTCCTATTATAAAAGCCATAATGTTTGGAAGCTTCAATACTAAGATCGAAGGCATCATCATATGTTCCGTCAACAGGAATTATTGTAGCACCGTACATTACAATCTGAGTCAATTTAGCCTGAGGAGCAGAGGCAGGTACAAAAACTATTGCTTTTTGTTGTTGGGAGGCACAAATTCCGGCTATGGATGAGCCTGCATTTCCGGTTGAGGCAGTAACAATCGTTTTAATTTCATTTTCTTTGGCATAAGCCGAAACAACTGCCGAGGCCCTGTCCTTGAAAGAAAAAGTTGGGTTTTGGGAATCGTCTTTAAGAAAAATATCAAAAGGAAGATTCTCTCCTCTCAAAGAATTTGTTTTATAAAGTGGTGTTTGGCCAATTTTTAGAAGTGGAAAACATCTTTTATCAAATAGAGGCAATAGATCAAAAAAGTCTAACTCAGGAAACCCGACAGGTTTTTCAATGCTGTCAGGTTTTAAAACAGATTTTATAATATTTTCAAAATTATATATTGTTTTTAAAACTCCTTTGGGAGGTGATTTTGAAGAATTTTCTTTTTCACATTCAGGACAAAAATATTGTACTTCAGCCGGCGAATATGTTTTACCGCAGTTAATACATTGAAAATGAAATTTATCGGTCATAAGAATTAATTATTAACAAAATTTTCAAATCACATTATGTGTTTTTTATCAAAATCAAATTGTTAAATGGTTACATTGTTTTATTGTTGTTTTATAACCATTTAACAATATAACAATTTAACCATTGGTATTCATATCAACAATAAGAGTGAAATTTACATTTAAGATTATTTATTTAAACAAATTCAACAAGTTACAAATACTTTTTCAACAAACCGGTCTTTTCGTTGAATTCATTGATTTCTTCATCCCAAAGGTCAACTTTTGAATATTGATCGGTCCAATAATTTTCATCATACCATTGTGCATTCAACTCTTCAAGAGTTTTTCCTTGTTGTTCAATCCATGTAAAATATTTCAAATTATGAATTCTCTTTTTATCATAATAATTCAATTCCAACATATGATCGATTGTAAGCCCATGCAATCGTCCCTCATAATCAACTGCTGCTGAAGTTTTAGTATATTCGCCAAGCCTTTCATTTTCTTCAATAATTCTTGATTTATACATTTCCATCGAATCGGTTGCAACCGTAAATACAACATCATCTTTATTCATTTCGTAATACTTAGCCATTTTTATTGCACCCATTAAGTTGGCAATTGATGAAATTCCAAGCAGATCAAGTTTTGCTATAAGTTCAGGGTCAACTTCATTTTCAATAAGTTTTTTATGGCCTTCTTTTTCATTGAAAAGTCTCATCAAACGCATATTAACTTCATCATCGATTCCGGCAACCATATCCATGTTTCTAATATTATGTATCCATGGCACATGTTTGTCGCCAATACCTTCAATTCGGTGGCCACCATAACCGTTGTATAATAAAGTTGGGCATTGCAATGCTTCGCCTGCACAAACCTTCATTAAAGGAAATTTTGTTCGCAAATAATCTGTACAGCCCAAAGTTCCGGCAGACCCCTGTGTCAAAAATACCGCACTAAAACGATTGTTATCAGTCTTTTCCAAGTTATAAACTTCTTCCATTGCCGGCCCTGTTACAGCATAATGCCATAATGAATTTCCAATTTCCGAAAATTGATTTAGGTTTACTATTTTGTCTCCTCTTTCAGCTTTTAGCTCTTTTACTTTGTCATAGATTTCTTTCACATTACTTTCGCATCCGGGAGTGGCAAAAACCTCGGCACCAACTTTATGCAACCATTCAAATCGTTCGGACGACATTCCTTCGGGAAGCACGGCAATTGAATCACAACCAAGCAAGTATGAGTCGTAAGCTCCTCCCCTACAATAATTTCCGGTTGATGGCCATAATGCTTTTTGGCTTGTTGGATCGAAATGACCGGTAATTAATTTTTCAACTAAAGGGCCAAATGTTGCTCCAACTTTATGTGCTCCTGTCGGAAAAAACTTACCAATCAGCATAATTATTCTGGCATTAACGCCGGTTATTTCTTTCGGAAATTCCAAATAATTAATTCCTCCAAAATCACCGCCAAATCTTACGGCTTCGTTTTTCCATGTTATTCTGAAAAGATTAAGAGAATTTAAATCCCACAAACCTATGTTTTTTAACTCTTCACGAATTTTTTCGGGAATCAGTTCAGGATTCCGCATTTGCTTATATGTTGGAATTATTATATTTTTTTCCTTACATCTTTCGATTGTTTTTTTTAGAACTTTTTCGTTTATTTTTTCCTTCATTAACTTATTATATTATGTATATATTGTTTATTAATATTGATGTTCGATTGAAAAATTTATTACGACTTTTTTGAGCAAAAAAACTCAATGCAAATTATTAGTAAAATATTTTTTTCAAATATCGGTTGATAGTATTGATGAAAGAACCATATTGTTCATTTCTTTATCAAAAATCGATTGAACTAAAATTTCAAATCCTTCTACAACAAAACTTTTAATAACTCCATCATCAGATTTTTTCACCTCATTGTATTGCTGATCTTCTAAATGGTATTGCTCAATTATTTTCTTTTCGGGATCAATTATCCAATATTCTTCAATTCCATGAGCTTCATAATCCATAAATTTTATTCCTCTATCATTTTTCTTTGTTGACTCCGATAATATTTCAACTACAAAATCGGGAACAGGAAATAAAACCTGTTCCGGCTTGAATTGATTTGATTTTTCTTTTTTGAAAAAACAAATATCCGGCTCATAATCATTTCGTGTTAAAGATATCATTATCTTTTCAATTCCAATAAATCCCAAATCATTTTTATTGACATATGCGTTTAGCAAACTCGCTAACAATAAATTAGTTTGATTATGAATTTGCCTTACGGGTGAATGCAAAACAATTTGACCATTTATAAATTCAGCTTTTTGGTTTTCAGAAACTTCTTTATAAAATTGTTTTCTTTTTATATATTCGTTGCCCAAAATTGATTTTGCCTGTTGCAATATTAAATAAACATCAGGCCTTTCAATTATTTCTTTAAGGATTTGCTCTTTTAAATACATTTTCGTTTTCAATTTTAACAAAGTTACAAAAAAATGGTTTCTCAGGAAATTATTTGTTAATTACAAATATCAAGAATAAGAATTAAAATCAATGTTTTCAATTTGCAAAGTTTAATACAATTTATCAGCAGCATTATACAAAACCTTTATTTCGGCGGCATCATTAAAAAGCAATTCGTTTTCAATGTTTTCATTTAAAATAGTGAAATTTTTAATCCTAAAATCTTCTCTATCAAAATAAATAATCGCAAATTCGTTTTCAAAAACATAATTATCATTCTCCAGAAAAATTGTACTTATTTTATAATTCGCTTTTCTAAGCAAGATTTTTTTGTTTTTTAATTTGCTTAAATAAAACCCATTTTCAGCTTTTTTGAAACTATCAATATTTAGCCAAAATTTTGGTTTATCTGCAAACGGCCTTCCCGAAGTCGGGCAAAAAGTTGTACAGTTTCCACATTCATTACAAAAATCCCCAATATTTAAAACCTGAAATTCTTGCTTGATACTAAAGCTTTTATCATTAAATATTTCAACTTTTCCATCAACAATTTTCAATTTTTGAAGCTCAAAATTTTGCTTTTCAACCTTATAGGAATAATTTGCGAGATTGGGACAAACTTCAACACAAACATTACAAATCGAATCGCAATTCAAGCATCTTGAAGCTTCGGCAATTGCCTGCTTTTCTTGAAGAGTTTCAATTACCAAACTAAAATTATCTCTTTTTGAAATATCAATTTCCGGAACGAATATTCCAAATTCGCGTCTCACTTTTTTGTCGACCAATTCATCGAAATTAATTTCAATTCCCTTATTAAAAGGTTCAATACCAAATTTTTGCTTTGCTAACTCTATAATTTTTTCAGAAATATTTCGTCCGTCTGCAATAGCATTAATAACAGTTGAAGCACCACGGAAAGCATCACCGCCAATAAATATTTTCGAGCCTTCACTAATATTTTTTTCACTAATCTCTTTAATTTCATTTTCATCAATAAAATCAAAATCAATTTCTTGACCCAATGCCGGAATAATTGTATCACAATTAATAACAAACTCAGAGCCCTTAACAGATATAGGTTTTGGCCTGCCTGTTTTGTCAATTCCTTCAAGTTTCATTTTAAGACATTCAATACCTGTAACTTTATTGTTTTCAGCAATAATTTTTTGTGGTGAAGTCAATTCAAAAATCTCAATTCCTTCGTCTATGGCTGATTTAATTTCATCATTGTCAGCAGGCATTTCGTTTATTGTGCGTCTATAAACTATCATAACATGCCCTGATTTTCCGAGCACCCGCGAAACAGTCCGGGCAACATCGATTGCTGTGTTTCCACCTCCGAGAATAATTGTTTTTTTTCCGACCTTAGGACTATTCCTCAATTTAATTTCATGTAAAAATTTTAAAGGATTAAGAACGCCTTCAGAATTTATTCCTTCAATATTCAGAGTTTTTGCCTTTTGAGCACCTGCAGCAATAAAAATAAAATCATTTTCTTTCTTGAGTTTATCAAATTCGGTTTTATTTATTTTTACGTTTTTATGAATTTTAATTTTAAGATTCTCAATCTTTTTTATGTCATTAATTATAGCTTCATTTGTGAGCCTGAATGACGGAATTGCCGAACTTAACATCCCTCCCGGCTGCTCTTTAGCCTCATAAACATCGACTTCAAAACCTGAAAGTGCAAGAAAATAAGCACATGAAAGCCCTGATGGACCTGCTCCAATTACTGCAACTTTTAATCCGTTTTTTTTTATATCGACTTCGATTTCCGAATTACGAAATTTTTCGGCAACAAAACGCTTTATTTCCCTAATCAGTAATGAATTATCATAATTAATTCTTGTGCATTTTGTTTGACACAAATGATCGCAAACCATTCCGGTAACCGATGGAAAGGGATTGTTTTTCATAATCACCTCCCAGGCTTCGCGAAACTTGCCTTGAGCAACAAAGTGCATATATGCCGGAACATCCTGGCCCGCAGGACAAGTACCACGGCACGGTGCTTTTATGCAATCAAAAAACGATAATTCTCTTTTGGTTTTAATATTGGGATAAGTGAAATTATTATTTTTATATAATTTATTTCCTTTGAGATTATAAATGTAATTATTCAGGTTTTCGAGTGCTGCCTCTTTCGGATCATCAATGTTTTGATAAGATTTCTCTATAATAAAATTATCAATAGTTTTTGCATTTTGGAAATTGAATTCTTTTGTCAGGTTTTCAAAATATTGAACAAAACGTCCATAACCACCCGGTTTCAAAATATCTGTACAAACTGTTACCGGTGATAAACCCGCAGAAATAATATCAGGAATATTAAAACAATCCGCACCGCCCGAAAATGAAATATCAAGTTGGCCCGAGAAGTCGTTTTGCAGTTTTCCGGCAAGTGTCATGCTAATTGGATGTAGAGCTCTGCCACTCATATACATCATTTTCTCTTTCTTGTCGAAAATATTTTTATTATTAATGCTTTCAAGTGTGTTGGTAAGTTTTACTCCAAAATCGACATTATTCTCAATTGCAGATTTTTGCAAATTTTTTATAATATTTACAGCATCCTGATATTTTAGATCATGCTCAAAAGCAATATCCGGTACTCTGGTTTTGAAAGTCGATTTTTCGACAAGAATTTTACGAAGTTTTTTAGCACCAATCAAAGTCGGATTAAGTTTTATTGTGGTATGAAGTTTTTTATCTTCAATAAGATAGGTAGCAATTTTTTCTATTTCATCTGGAGGGCAGCCATGCATGGTCGAAAGAGTAACATTATCGGAAATTCTGTTGGGGATTTCGATATTCATTACTTCGGGATAAAATTGTTCTAAAACCTCCAATTTATGATGCTTATCGTGACTGCAATCATTCATCTTTATGAAAAACCTTTGAACATTATCTTTTAAGATTCCTTCAAGATTATAGCCAACACTCATGTTAAAAATAGTACCGACATTTTTTGTCCAGCCAAATTTATGGCGCAAAATATGAATAATTATCCAAGCATTAAGATATTGATCAAATGAATCTTCGATATGCAATTCCTGGGACCATTCGCAATTATAGCCCTCATCCTGCATATCGATGCAGGGTTTTGAAATTTCAAGTTCATCGAGGGTCTGAATTGTTTTTAATTCAATATATCTTGCACCGTATAGCCAGGCAAAAATTATATTTTGAGCAAGTTGTGTATGAGGACCCGCAGCAAGTCCAAGAGGATTTTCCAGTTTTTGACCAAAACGCTTAAAGTTTAAAAACTCAAATTTTGAAGGATTAAATATATGTTTTTTGGGAACTCCAAAAAATTCGGTTTTAGTTTCACTTTCAATTATTATCCGAAAAAGATGTTCTATTGGAATTATCGAAAATTTATCACTCATTTACAAACGATTAAGAATTTCTAAATTTGAGTGCAAAAATACGAAGAATTCTAATATAATTTTTGAAATTATAAATGAGAAAATTTAATCGTACAACTTCAAATATTCAAACGAATTCCCTGTCCATTCTAAATACTTTTCAAAATCCTGATAACTTAAAACCAGCGAATAAGTATTTACATTCGGGTGAAAAGAAATTTTATCAGAGCACTTCAAATTCTCATCAAGAAACACATGGACATGGTTTTCTTCATCGTTTACCAAACCAAAGGGAGTTACCGATCCGGGTTCAACACCGAGATATTTTTCCAAACGCTTATCAGAAGCAAGGCTGAGTTTGCCTTGTTTTAATCTTTGTTCAAGGTCGCGAATAGCTAACTTTTGTACATGTTTTATTATAACAAGATAATGCTTTTTTCCTTTGTGATTTCTGAAAAACAGATTTTTACAATGAGTTGCATCAATATCTTTCCAGTACTCCAAAGCTATTTCTATTGTCGGAATAGGTGGGTGAGAATATAGTTTATACTCAATATTAAGATTATCTAAAACTTCTAAAACTTTTTTTGTTTTTTCTTCATACATATTACAAAACGTAATGTGATTTTTTGGCGAATTTACAATAATATATAAATTTGCCACAGATTCTCGGATAATAAAATAGATTATTTAATTGTATGCAGCACTTTTGAAATCAATTAACTTATTAAATATAAATGGATAACATAACTGAAAAAGACAAATATTCAACCGTAATACTCGCCGCCGGAAAATCAAGTAGGATGAAATTCCCGAAAGCTTTCCTGAAATGGAATAAGGATTTGAGTTTTCTGGAGTATTTATGCTCAATTTATTCAAATGCAGGATGTAAACAAATAATTGTTGTTTTAAATCAGGAAGGAGAAAAATATTTTTCCGAAAACAATTATTTATTAGCGGATAATTGCAAAATTGTAATAAACACAAAAGTTGAGTTTGGAAGGTTTTATTCTTTGAGACAAGGATTAATGAGTTTAGCTAAGAATCAGGCTGTATTCGTTCAAAATATTGATAATCCTTTTATTAATGAAAATCTTTTAAACAAAATGATAAACAATTGTCCACGCGATGGGTATTCTGTAGCAGGGTTTAAAGGAAAAAGAGGGCATCCGATTTTTTTAAGCAAGAAAACCATTTTTGATATTATTTCTGAGACAAATAATGAGACAAATCTCCGCCGGTTTTTATCTGCTTTTCCAGCTAAGATAATTAATTCAGATGATGAAAGAGTTCTGTTGAATATAAATAATAATGAGGAATATCGGGAATGGTTTGGGAAGAATTTTTAGGTTGATTATTTTTGTTTTATGATTGAAAACCAATAGTGTATTTTTATTTAAGCCTTTATTAAGCAGAAAACGTCATTTTGGTGTAAAATGATTACTTTTGTAAAGATGAATAGGATATTTTTATGAAATAGCAGACAATTATCATGAACATTCAAACACAAAAAGCAATAATTATTGAACAATTTAAACAGCTAAACGATTTAAATTTGATTAAAGCTATTCAAAGCTTGTTAGATTATGCCATTAAGAAAGAAAAAGATGATTTTGATATTTCTGAAACACATAAAAAACTGGTTATAGAACGCTTTGAAAAAGTAAGACAAAATCCGGAAAGGCTTTTGGATTGGGATGAAGCAAAAAATATGAAACATTATTGAGTCCGGCCTAAAAACTCATTTCACGGAAAGACCGGAAAGTTTCATCGCAAAGGCGACAATATATCTGTGTTTATAATCAACTCTTTGCATGCTTTGCGATTCCTCTGCGAACTTTGCATGAACTATTTTACTCCTTTTTAGACTGTACTCATTAGAAAATTTCTGAATCCCCGACAAATTAAATCACAAACGTATCAATAACATTGTTTGATGAAACAAAGTTTAATTTCATCGAAAAACATCAATGATACATCAAAAGGCCTCATTGAGTTATCAAAAGGCATCAGCGGCTAATCAAAGAGCATCAATGAATCATTAAAAGAAAATTAAGAATTTTGACTGAAGAATTTAGATTCAATCCATATAGTTTAGTATCGAATAATCAACAAATAGAATTTTTATTTATTTTTTTTCAAATATATTTAGGATATATGGAATATATTGTTTTATTTTGTAGGACAATTAGTTTTTTGTTTTTAGAGATGGTTTTAATAAAAGAAAATATTAAAAAATAAAGTAGCTTGTGGTATTAATACGAGAAATATATGCAATTGTATATTTTTATACATCATACAAAAAATAAAATCGAAATATTATGTGGCATCCATTAGAAAATCTAACCAATTAGAAGTAGGAAGTAGAATAAGGCAAGTTATTATTGACAGTAACCTCCAACATGAGTCAATTTATCATGTCGATCGAATTGGCTTATATTATTTTATGGTTAGAATTGTAGAACAAAATGAAGAACAATTGCAAGAGGAAAGGCAGACAGTAATACCCTATATTAGCCCCTATTATAAAAAAGACCGATGACCAAAGAAAAAGAAGAAAGCATTGTTCAAAAAATCATAAAAGGACCTTCACTAGGGTACACTGACAATTTTCCGAAAAGAGAAATGTGGAAGGAAGTTGCAAAAGAACTAAATGGAGAATTTAAGATTAAGCATAACTCTGGAAATGAACTTGAAATTCATAATATATCAATCCCATATAAAAAATGGAATATTAAAATTTCCGTTTCAGACACCAGACCTTTAAAATTTAATATTTCCTTTTCTTCAAGCCAGGACTTTGAATTAACGTTGAGTTGGGAAGACTTTATTGAAAGAATTATTAAAAAGTTCAGCAAACCTGAAATAGAAATAGGATGTAAAGAATTTGATAAACATTATTTGATTAAAAGCAATCGGTCAGACTTAGTTAAAAAATCAATAACAAGAGAAATTCAAAAAGGTCTACTTAAATATAACGTTTACTCAATATCATACCGGACTGACTTGAAATCAAGAAATGCTGAACTAATAAGTGTCATTCAAAGAAAAGCTGGAAATAAAGAAATGATTTTTGAATTAATTGAAATGTATAAATTATTGATTGACAACCTTGAAAGATTAAGAGTAATAAAATAACAGGGGCTAACCGCACCTAATAGCACATGGCCGCATTAGGGTCATTAAGACATATGAATAGTAAATTAAACATACGAGTAATCAACATAAATTTGAGTAGTGAACGGCCACGTGCCAAAGCTGCAAAACGTTATGCCTCACCCTAAAAAAAGATGTCGTAATAATAGAATCTTTGAAACAAATTGAAGCTGAATGACAAGACCAAGAGTAAAAGTTTGCTGCATAAGCAGTATTGACGAAGCAAGAATAGCAATTGAACACGGTGCTTCCGCATTAGGTTTGGTTGGGCATATGCCAAGTGGACCAGGTATAATTGGAGATGAACTAATAAGACAAATTGTAAAAACAGTTCCACCACCCATATCAACTTTCTTGTTGACAAGTGAAACCAAACCACAAGACATTATTAGGCATTACAAACAAGTTTATACTACGACAATTCAAATTGTTGACGAATTGGAAAAACGAGAGTATGAAATAATTCGAAAAGAATTGCCAAATGTGAAATTGGTGCAAGTCATTCACGTTATTGACGACAATTCTGTAAAAGAAGCAATTGAAGTTTCAAAATTTGTAGATGCTATACTATTAGACAGTGGAAATCCAAATTCATCAATCAAAGAATTAGGAGGAACAGGACGAACTCACAATTGGGATTTAAGCAGAGAAATAAGAAATTCAATTCCTATTCCATTGTTTCTTGCAGGTGGACTAAATAAAGAAAACATCAGACAAGCTATTGAAACAGTTCAGCCTTTTGGAGTTGACCTTTGTAGTAGTGTTCGGTCTAACTGCAAACTTGACCAACAAAAGCTAAAAGATTTTTTTGAAGCAATTGAAAAATAATTAATAAAAAAGGGCGAAGGAACATTTTAGGATTTAAGGCTCAGTTGGCAAACAAAAAAAGCAAGAAGAAAGCTTGAATCTTCTTGCTTATTGGTAAATAATTTGAAAAAGACAATGTCAATTGAGTTTTAATCCTTGTTGGGCTAAACCTCAAGCATAATGCTTGTTACGCTAAGGGGATTTAACGCTTTAGATTTACCTTCAGAATGAATTTTTTGGTTCGATACCTACTTACTTTCACAGATACAAATGAAAAATTAGAGAAAATCATACCGCTTTATTTGTCATTTGGATATACCTCACCCGGTTGGATAAAATCATATTATCCATTAAGCTGAAATACTCTCTTTTCAAAGAACTTTCGGGAATCTTTTGCTTAATAAATCATTAAAACCCCGGAGGTTTCTTAGGAACTATACCAGCAAAACTCATTCGTCCCTTTTTACAAACAGGGCAATTTTGTTTTAAATGCTTTTTGATTTCCTTCATAATATTTGTCCAGATTGTGTCTTGCTTTTCCAAAAATAAATTGCATAAAACGAATTCCTGTTAGATTTTTTATAAATTTATCATAACTAAATATTTTTTTAATAAAACTACAAAGATGATATTTGCCTACAAATTTTTGAAGATCAAACCACCGAACGATAGTGATGTTTAGTTCAACAACGTATAAGCAATTAAAATGGCTCATATACAAAACCGTTGTAGTACATTCCCCACATTAGAGTAACCGATTAATTCCTAAAGCAAGCGTAAAAAAGGGAATTGAAAATTTAGTAAAAAATGATAAATTTGAGCAAAATATAAAATGCAGATTACCAGCAATAAAATTCGACGTTAGTCAGGATTTTAGAGAAACCCGCCCTAATTCGTTTATTGCATTACAAAAAAATGTATTTTTGTATCCTAATGAATACAATAACAGATGTACTTTGTAGAGAAAACAGTTGAGTTTGATAAATGGCTACGAAAATTAAAAGATTTAAGAGCCAAAGCAAAAATCTTGTTTCGTATTCAAAAAATTGAAAGTGATGGACACTTTGGTGACTGTAAACCTATAGGTGATGGAATTCGTGAACTAAAAATTAATTATGCTAAAGGATACAGAATTTATTTTATAGAAACAGATGGAAAAATCATTATTTTGCTTATTGGTGGTGACAAATCAACTCAACAAAAAGACATTGAAAAGGCAATAGAAATTTTAAAAAAGATTAAGAAAAAACGATATGGAAACTTCAAAATTTGATATAGCAGAATATTTAGATAGCAAGGAAATGATTGCAGAATATCTCAATTCTGTTTTGGAAGACGGAAATAATTCAGATATGATTATAGCAATTGGACACATTGCAAAATCAATTGGAATGACAAAAATTGCCGAAGAAACTGGACTTAGCAGACCAAGTTTATATAAAGCTTTATCTGATGGAGCAAAACCACAATTTGAAACAATAATGAAAGTATTAAAAGCAATTGGTGGCCAGATAAGAATAAATCCAATATCTGCAAAAAAAAACGCACCATAGCCGCAAAACGAAGTCCGCAATTTTTTTATTGAATGAAAGGCCATACATATTAGTAGTTTGTGATAAAAACAAAAAACGGAGTAGAACATATGGACATATTTTTAAAATGATATGCAGTTCACTATTCGATCTGTTGGCTTAGGTCCCAAAAGTGATAGACAATTAAGAGAAAAAGATATCAATTGGGCTGATTTAATATTTTTTATGGAACAAGGACAATGGACAAGAATTTCAGGAAAATATAGAAATCTCGAATTACGGTCAATTGAATAAATTCATATTGAAAATGAATATGAATATTTGGACAAAGAGTTAATCGAACTATTGACGGTTTGAATTAACACCACATTGAAAATCATTATCGTATTTGAAAATCCCGGAAATTCATTAAATCATTTTCCTGAATATTGATTTTATCAACTCTTGCCCATGAAGGCCCTTTCCGACACCATTCCACAAATTGTTCAATAACATAATGCTCTGCTTCAGCTTCAATATAAACCGAACTGTCAGGTAAATTTTTTACATATCCCTTAACACCTAAATCTTTAGCAGTTTTTTTTGTATAAAATCTAAATCCAACATTTTGAACTTTGCCTGAAACTTTAATTATAATGCTTTTCTTCATGTGTATATATTTGGGTAATTGGTTTAAATTTATGTGTTTTCATTTATGAGAAATTGGAAATCCATACGGACAAGTTTAGAAATTTGCTTGCTCCTGAATTCCTAAATTTCATTATTATTGCATCCATCTAATGCACTTCCTTACATTTAACTTTAGCCTTTAATTTTTTAGCCTTTAGCCTTTTCATTTTAGCCTTTTTACCTTTTCTAAAAAAATCACTGAGCGCCGGCCTTAGTCATGGAGTAAGGTAAATCGGCATTCTTAATCCCCCATTTTTTATTAGGTTTTCTACCCATTCTGAAAATTAGTTTTCCACCGTTTATGATATCATCATGAGTAATATAGGATTTATCGTAATTTTTTCCGTTCAATTTAACCGATTGAATGTAAATATTCTTTTCAGATAATCTGTCGGCAGTCATTTCAAATTTATTACCATTATCAAGATTTATTGTTGCTTTTTCGATACAAGGGCTTCCAATCACATATTCGTTGCTTCCCGGGCAAACCGGATAAAAACCCATTGAACTAAAAATATACCATGCCGACATTTGCCCGCAGTCTTCGTTACCGCAAATTCCGTATGGAGTGTCATCAAATAAATTATTCATTATTTGATGAATTCTTTGCTGTGTTTTCCAAGGCATTGCAGCATAATTATACAAATATGCAATATGCTGGCTTGGTTCATTACCGTGTGCATATTGTCCGATAAGGCCCGAAATATCTTCAACTTCATGATATTTTTCATCATGTGCCTCAACAATAAATAATGAATCAAGTTTTTCGACAAACTTTTCCCTGCCTCCCATCAAATTAATCAAGCCCTGAACATCCTGAGGCACGTACCATGTATATTGCCAAGCATTTCCTTCGGTATAATCGCCACCATATTTTGAATATAAAGGATCGAAAGGTTCGTTCCAGCTTCCATCGATTTTTTTTGCTCTCATAAAATTTGTTTCCTTATCGAAAATGTTTTTATAATTTCTCGCTCTATTTTCAAATTTCTTAAAATCATCATCTTTGCCCATTTCTTTTGCAACTTTGTAAATTGTAAAGTCATCATAAGCATACTCAAGAGTTTTTGAGGCCCCTTCATTTTCTTTATCAATAGGGACAAAACCAAGTTCCATATAATAATCAAGGCCATCGTAATTTTCATAAGTTGCACTCGAAATCATTGCCTCATAAGCTTTTTCAACATCATAATTGCGTATTCCTTTCAAATAGGCATCGGCAATAACCGGCACCGCATGATAGCCTATCATACACCATGTTTCGTTATTGTGAAATGACCAAACCGGTAAAATATGATGCACACTTTGGTCGTAATGTGCAAGCATGCTTTTAACCATATCACTTACTTTTTCGGGTTGAATTATTGTAAACAAAGGATGAGTAGCGCGATAAGTATCCCAAAGCGAGTAAATTGTGTAGTTTGTGAAATCATTGGCCGTATGGATATTTTGGTCAAGTCCGCGATATTTGCCATCAACATCCATATAATTTACAGGAGCAAGCATAGTGTGATAAACCGAAGTATAAAAAATGGCTTTGTCGCGATCTGTTCCTTCAATAATTATCTTACTTAATTCTTTTTGCCATTGATTTTCGGCAACAAGTTTCACTTTATTGAAATTCCAAGTCGGTATTTCAGTTTTTAAATTATTTAAAGCTCCTTCGGCGCTAACCGCCGAAATCCCAACTTTAACTTCAATTATTTCTTCTTCTTTTGTTTTGAAATTAAAAAAGGCAATAAGTTTTTTTCCGTTTACTTCGGGTTTTTCATAAATATAATTATCAGTTTTTCTATAGCCGTACATTGATTCATCATCTTTATCAAAACCATAAGAATCAAAAGCTTTAGAAAAAACTATTGCAAAATAAACGCTTCTGTTTCTTGCCCATCCTCTTGTTTGCCTGTAACCCGTTACCAAGGTATCGTTTTCGACTCTTATTGATGACCAAATAACTTTCCCATCGTAATTATAAATGGAATGCAGAAGATCAAGAATAATATGTGCGCTATCGGTTTTCGGGAAAGTGTATTTGTGGAACCCAACTCTGTTTGTTGCGGTTAACTCAGCCTGAATGTTATAATCATCAAGCTTTACTGAATAATATCCGGGCGAAGCTGTTTCATTTTTATGCGAAAAACGCGAACGATAACCTAAATCAGGATTGTTCTTTGTTCCGCTTTTCGTTCTGAGTTTACCAGCCGTAGGCATGATTAAAATGTCGCCAAGGTCGGAATGGCCTGTCCCACTAAAATGTGTATGACTAAAACCAATTATCGAACTATCACCATATTGATAACCGGCACACCAATTATAACTTTCGTGATAAGATTTCATATCGGTATCGGGGCTTAATTGAACCATTCCAAATGGAATAACTGCTCCCGGATAGGTATGTCCATCTCCTCCTGTTCCAATAAATGGATCAACATAATCAAAGGGTGATTTTCGGTTTTCATCTAAAATTGTGTCTTTAAAACTAACTTTGGAAGAAATAAAATCTTGTGAACAAACATTTAAGGATAGTAAAACAAGAATAAGAAGAAGTGTATTTTTCATTTTTAACTCTATTAAATTCAAAAAATTCAAAGATAAAGATAATCTTTAACCGGAGTATAATAATTGATATTCAAATTTATTGAATTAGTAATTGAGGGAATAATGGTATAGAGGTATAAGTATTCCATATATCTGTATTTCCATTATACCTTTATTTCCATTATACCAATATTTCCCTTATACCTGTATTCCCCTTATACCTGTATTCCCCTTATACCTATATTTCCCTTATACCCAATAATAATCCAGAAAGCCAAAGCAGAAATTGATAATCCACGACTACCTTTCATGCAAACCACATTCCTTATTCTCAATATTTTCCCACCACCAACGGCCATCACGTTGATTTTCATCTACATTAACAGCTCTCGTACAAGGCTGACAACCTATGCTTTTAAAGCCTTTTTTATATAGTGGATTAAAAGGAATATTCTTTTTGTTTATATAATCCCAAACATCTTTTTCGTTCCAATCAATCAGGGGATTTACTTTAATTAATCCGTTTGCATTGTCCCATTCAATTCTCGAGGTTTTTGCCCGGTTTTCAGAATGTTCATTTCGTAAACCGGTAATCCAGATTTTAACATTTTTCAAAGCCCTTTTCAAAGGCTCAACTTTCCTTATGGAACAACATAATTTTCTATCTTCAAAACTATTGTAAAACAAGTTTATTCCTTTTTTGTTTACCATATTTTCAACGCTTTCGGTATTTGGAAAAAATATTTCAATATTTATTTTATAACGGCTTTTCGTACTTTCAATCAAATCATAAGTTTCGGGAAACAATCGGCCTGTGTCGAGCACAAAAATTCTTGTTGAAGGATTTGCTAAAGCAATAATCTCCGTAATTACTTGATCTTCAGCTCCAAGACTTGTTGCAAAAGCCAAATCTTCAGACTTTTGATTTATTAGAAATGACAACAACTCAAAAGATGTCATTTCTTTTGTTTGTTCATTTAGTTTTTTTAGTAATTCAAAATTCATATTAATTGGTAATGATTATTTATATATTCAATATAATTATTGATTCATTATTTAAAATTTCGAGGATAATTGGTATAAAGGCATGTAGGAATCAGAGTGAGAATAATCTATTCTCCTTATTCCCATATTTCCCAAATTTCCCAAATTTCCCAAATTTCCTTATATTTTTTAGCCTGCAAATTTATTGATAATTGTAAATTTGTCATCAAATTAATTCAATATTTAATTATGAAAGTTCATTTTATAGCCATCGGTGGAAGTGCAATGCACAATTTAGCAATTGCTTTGCATAAGAAAGAATATTTTGTTAGCGGTTCGGATGATGAAATTTTTGAGCCATCGAAAGGACGGCTGAAAAATTACAATTTACTTCCGAAAAATGAAGGTTGGTTTCCTGAGAAAATTACTAAAAAACTTGACGCAGTTATTGTTGGGATGCATGCTCGAAATGATAATCCTGAACTTTTAAAAGCAAAAGAATTGGGAATTAAAATATTTTCCTACCCCGAATATTTATACGAACAATCGAAAAATAAAATAAGAGTAGTGATTGGTGGAAGCCACGGGAAAACCACAATTACAGCCATGATTTTGCATGTCCTTAATTATAATAAAATCAATTGCGATTATATGGTTGGAGCACAGTTAGAAGGTTTTGAAGTTATGGTTAAATTATCGGAAGAGGCTAAAATAATGCTTATCGAAGGCGATGAATACCTAACTTCACCAATCGACCGAAGGCCAAAATTTCATTTATATAAACCAAATATTGCTTTGTTAAGCGGAATTGCTTGGGATCATATAAATGTTTTTCCAACATGGGAAAATTATCTCGAACAATTTAGAATTTTTATTGAACTAATAGAAAAAGGCGGCTCACTCGTTTATTGTGAGGAAGATAAAAATGTGAAAATGTTAGCTGAAAGCACAATGAATAAAATCAATAAAATTGCTTATAAGCTTCCAGACTATGTTATTAAAAACGGAATTACTTATTTAAAGGAGAATGAAGTTTCATTAAAAATATTTGGAAAACATAATTTACAGAATTTGAGTGGTGCCAAATTGGTTTGCAAAGAACTCGGAATTACAAACGAACAATTCAATGAAGCAATAAAGCATTTTTCGGGAGCTTCAAAACGACTTGAGTTAGTTGGTGTAAATGAAAAAACAATGATTTTTAAGGATTTTGCTCATTCGCCATCAAAACTTAAAGCGAGTGTTAATGCCGTAAAAGAACAATTTCAGGATAGAAAACTTATTGCTTGTATTGAATTACATACTTTCAGTAGTTTGAATAAAGATTTTCTTACGGAATATAAAGGCTGCCTTGATAAAGCTGACACACCAATTGTTTATTTCAATTCACATACTATCAAATTGAAACGGCTTCCAGAGCTTTCTCCTAAGATTATTAAAAAAGCCTTTTCAAACAATAGGTTAAAGATTTATATTGATTCCAAGCTTTTGGAAAAAGATTTAATAAAAAGGCAGTGGGATAATACCAACCTTTTGATGATGAGTTCGGGAAATTTTGATGGGATTGACTTCAAGTCTTTGGTAAAAAAAATACTATCCGAATAAAAACAATTTCAATCGTATTACTACAGTATTTCAATCGTATTTCAATTGTATTTCAATTGTATTACTATCGTATTTCTATTGTTTATGAATTCATCGACAAGAGGAACTCCTCATTTGACTCGGTATATTTCATTTTATCTCTCAAGAATTCCATAGCTTCAAGGGCGTTCATATCTGCAAGATGATTACGCAGTATCCAAATACGTTGTAAATTTTCTTTTTTTAGTAAGAGGTCTTCACGTCTTGTACTTGATGCCACGATATCAATCGCCGGATAAATACGCTTGTTAGAAAGTTTTCTATCTAATTGAAGCTCCATATTACCGGTACCTTTAAATTCTTCAAAAATAACTTCATCCATTCTGGAACCTGTATCAATTAGAGCAGTTGAAATTATAGTTAAGGAGCCACCGTTTTCAATATTTCGGGCTGCACCGAAGAAACGTTTTGGCTTTTGTAAAGCATTTGCTTCAACCCCTCCGGAAAGAACCTTGCCTGAAGCAGGTGAAACCGTATTATAAGCTCTTGCCAACCTTGTAATTGAATCAAGTAAAATTACAACATCATGGCCACATTCGGTTAATCGTTTTGCTTTTTCAAGCACAATGTTTGCAATTTTTACATGTCGGTCAGCCGGTTCATCAAAAGTTGATGCAATAACTTCAGCATTAACACTTCGCTGCATGTCGGTAACTTCTTCCGGGCGTTCATCTATCAATAAAACTATCAGATAGGCTTCGGGATGATTATTTGCAATGGCATTGGCGACATCTTTTAAAAGCACTGTTTTACCGGTTTTTGGCTGAGCAACTATCAATCCTCTCTGGCCTTTTCCGATTGGGGTAAACATGTCGATAATTCTGGATGATAGGTTACTATTTTTATGTCCGGTTAAATTGAATTTTTCTTCAGGAAATAAAGGAGTTAAATGGTCGAAGGGTATTCTGTCGCGGATCTTTTCAGGAGTTTTTCCATTAATTAATTCAACCTTGATTAAAGGAAAATATTTCTCGCCATTTTTCGGAGGCCTAATGCTTCCTTTTATTGTATCGCCGGTTTTTAATCCAAAAAGTTTTATCTGTGATTGTGAAACATAAATATCATCGGGAGAAGACAAATAGTGATAATCAGACGATCTTAAAAAACCATAACCATCGGGCATAATTTCCAATACACCCTCGCTTGAAACAAATCCTTCGTATTGGAATGAATATTTTTCTTTCGATTTTTCCTCAATCTTTTCCAATTCCCCATTCTCTAAATTTCCTTCATTAGCTGCTATTGTTTCTTTTTTGGGTTCCGGTTTCCCATTTTTAGCAACTCCATTTTTCTTTTTTCCACCATTTTTCTCCTGAGTTTTTGGTTTATCAGCAGGTTTGGGAGTTTCAAAGTCAATCTCGGTTTGTGGAGTATCTGTTTTATTATCTTTAGAGATTTCAGCTTTTTCAAAAGAATTTTCTAATTTAACCTCATTATTTTTAACAAGAACCTTATTATCATTATTTATAAATTCTTCTTTTACCGGAACTTCCTTGGAAATGGGTTCTTCTTTTTTCAAGGTAGGCTTTAAAATAGGTTCTAATTCTTTTTCAATCTTGGGCTTTTTGATAATTTCTATGTTGGATTTTTTGACAATTTCAACACTGGGTTTTTTATGGATAACTATTTTTTCTTCAGGTTTATCTTCACCCTTATCCACAGGTTTTGGGGCATTAAAGATAGGTTTTTTTTGACCTGTTCTTCTCGAATCACTACCTCCCGGTTTTTTATGTATTCTTTTTCTTTTTGATTTGAGTGATTGCATGGCTTCTTCTTTCTCTTTCTCAATGATTTCTTGAGGTGGATTTAATGCCTGATGATCCAGAATTTTATAGATGATATCTTGTTTAACCAACTTATCATATCTTCTAAGATTTAATTCTTTGGCAATTTCTTTTAGTTCAGAAACCTTCTTACCATTAAGTTCAATAATATCGTACATCAATTTTTATTTTCGTGTTGTATTAACAAAAAGTATATTGTAATAGAGTAATTAATATTTTTATTATTCCATATTTACTGAATTCTCATTTGGAATCAACTAAAACAACATGTTTGTTGAGAAATTCATTTTCGTATTGCAAAAATAATTAAAATATTAAAATAAAAAAATAAAATACACATTTTTTATTTTTTATTTATTCCTTTAAATCCATTTTCACTTAATAAAATCGTTTTATCTTTGTAAAAAAATTAAATATTTTTAAAAATGATACAGAGAATTCAATCAATATTTCTATTTTTAGCCTCAATTGCCATAACTTTAATGTTTTTCTTTCCTTTGGCAAATTTTTTCTCAGAAAATTATTCAATTCAATTATGGGTAAGCGGAATCATTAAACATACCGATTTTTCTGATAATGTTAACATCAGTTCATTGCCTTTATTAATTATTGTCCCTTTTATTGCATTTTTATCATTTTTCACAATTTTTCTCTACAAAAACAGAAAAACTCAACTTAAAGTGATTAAATTTAGTTTATTATTAAATATTGTTTTAATAGCACTTTATTTCTTTTATTATATTAATTATATCGAAAAAATAACTTTAACAACTGCCGATTACTTAGTCGGATCATTCTTTCCTTTAATTTCCTTATTATTTTTCATATTGGCTTTCAGATCAATTCGTAAAGATGAAAAACTTGTACGCTCATCCGAGAGATTAAGATAGCTTCACAGAATTAGCCATTAAATTCTTCAAAAACAATTAACAGAAAATTTTATTAAACCGGATTTTTCAACTTGTTTTTACTTGTTTCAAAAATTTCAAGATTTAAAATTTTATCACCTGAAATCTCAAAACGCATTGCTGTACTGACGTTATGAAATCCTGACTTTCCTGCTGCACCCGGATTTAAATGTAATAACTCATACTTTTTATCATAAATTACTTTCAAAATATGTGAATGGCCGGAAATAAATAATTTTGGTTTTTCTTTAATGATAATTGATTTACTCTTTTTTTCATAATTACCAGGATATCCTCCAATGTGTGTCATTACAACCTTCACATTTTCACAATCTAAAATAAGAGTTTCAGGATAAATAATTCTTACTTCTCCACCATCAATATTTCCATAAACTGCTTTCAGAGGTTTTAACTTGTTCAACTCCTCAGCAATTTGAATGCTTCCTAAATCACCTGCATGCCAAATTTCATCACAATTTTCAAAAAATTTTAAAATTTCCGGAATTAAGCAATTATGCGTATCTGACAAAAGCCCTATTCGTTTCATCTAAAAAATTAAATTGTATTATCTTCCTGGATTGAGCGATTATTTTCACTTTTATTTTTAAGGCTGAAACCTATATCTAATGACATTTTTGTCCTAACCGCTTTTGAATCTTTTATACCCGGCATCCACTGAAGCAAGTTAATTAACCTGATTGCTTCTTCTGTGCAACCGCCACCAATGAAATTTTCAATATAAATATTGGAAATTTTTCCGTGATTCTCAATTACAAAAGAAACTGTAACAGTGCCTGAAATGCTTCTTGAAAAAGCCTGCTCGGGATATTTCATATTATCTTTTATGAAATCATTAAAAGAATATAATCTATCTTTAAAAATCGGATAGGGAGCTACATCTAATTTATCCAAATTATAAATTATGTTTGAGGTGTCAATATTTTTATAAGGATAAATAAACTCAGTATAAGCCCTTTGTTTACAATATTTTTTATACTTCTTGATTTTAAAATCAATTTCGAGAGAGTACTCACTCGGGATAACTTTTTCGAGGTAAATTGCAGGTATCCATAATGTTTTTTCAAATATTCTAACTGCCTCAGCATCTATTTCAGGGGAAACTGATTTAATAATATTAAGATTTGAAGTTGTGCTATCGGGATTAATAATAAATGATAACTCAACTTTTCCCTCAATTTTATTATTTAAAGAATTTTTGGGATAAACCATTTCCCTTGAAATAAAATCTTTCAATTGCTTTTTTCCACCATAAAAACTTGCAGGAGAGTTTATTTGCGAAAATACTGATGAGCTTAATATTAATAAAACCAAAATCAATAATTTACAATATACGGATTTTGGAGGGCAGCTTTTTTTAGCCGGATTATTCATTCTTTGAAATAATTTTACATCCATAACGCTTATTTTAAATTACTATTTTTGGGGGTTCAAAACCCTGTTTATTAATAATAGACGCACTACCGCCTTTTGCTTTATCAGCAAATATGTCAAATTTTAAATTTAATGATTCTGCATAATTTTCGAGTGCTTCGCTAAATTTCTGATATTCGCCTTTTTTGTCATATTTTGACATCTCTGATTTTTTTGTAAAGATACAAAACAATTTGTTTACCATCATAAATTTACTCATCCCACCATCCATAAAACAAAAAATACTTCTGTGATAACATAAAAAAATCTAATTTTACAAAAAAATATATTTATGGAATTTATCTTTCTTGCAATAGGGCTTATAACCGGTTCTTTAATTGCATGGTTTGCAGCCAAGTATTCTTCTCAAAAAAAATATTCTGAAATAAGGGATAAAATCATTGATCTGGAAAAAAAGAACGAATTTTCATCGGAACGTTTTGAAATAGAAAAAACAATATTTGATGAAAAGCTTTTTACAGTAAAAGAAGAAAAATCAGCTTTAGAAACAAAAATTGATGAAGAAAGAAAAAAATCGGAAGAACTTTCAACTAAGTTTGTCAGAGCTGAGGAAAACAACAAAAACCTGAACGAAAAGTTAGAAATACAAAAGTCGGAAATTGAAGAACTTCAAAAAAAATTCACTACCGAATTCGAAAATATTGCTAATAAAATCTTGAAGCAAAATACACTTGATTTTGCCTCAAGTAATCAAAAAAACATTGGTGATTTATTGAATCCTTTAAAAGAAAAAATTGATGTTTTTGAAAAAAAGGTACAGGAGACTTATGATAAAGAATTAAGAGACAACATTAGTTTGAAAGAAGAAGTTAAAAAGCTATTTGAGTTGAACCAGAAAATAAGTCAAGAAGCAAATAATTTAACAAAGGCTCTTAAATCGGATACAAAAAAACAGGGAAACTGGGGCGAAATAATTCTTGAAAGAGTTCTTGAGCGTTCAGGCCTTGTCAAGGGAGAGGAATATGAGGTGCAATCAAGTGTTAGAAATGAACAGGGTGACTTGATCCGGCCCGATGTTGTTGTAAATTTACCTGAAAGCAAACATATTGTCATCGACTCTAAAGTCTCATTGATTGCTTACGATTCGTTTGTAAATTCTGAAGATGCGAGTGCAAAAGAAAAATTCCTTAAGCAACATGTTTTTTCAATAAAGAATCATATTAAGGAATTGAGTAGTAAAAACTATCAAAATGCCACACTTTTCGATTCTCCCGATTTTGTTTTATTATTTATGCCCATTGAATCAGCTTTTAGCCTTGCAATTCAGCAGGATGTTGATTTGTTCAATTTTGCTTGGGAGAAGAAAATCGTAATTGTAAGCCCCACAACTTTGCTTGCCACATTAAGAACAGTATCATCTATTTGGAAACACGAAAAACAAACCAAAAACGCTTTGGAAATTGCACGTCAAGGCGGTAGTCTTTATGATAAATTTGTTAACTTTCTTATTGATCTGGAAAAAATCGGCAATCAACTTGATACGGTTCAAAAAACCTATAATGAGGCTCATAAAAAAATATCGTCAGGATCAGGAAACCTAATTTCCAAAGTTGAACGAATTAAGGAATTAGGCGCAAAAACCTCCAAATCAATTCCTGAGAAATATAATCTTTTAAATGAGGAGGAATGAACATTATTTGAATTAACAAATCATACCTACCTCATCAACAGCATACTTTTGCTTTGTGTTTCTCCGTTTGATTCTATGCGGTAAATATATAGTCCCTGATTAACTTTATTTCCGTTTTCATCAGTAGCGTTCCAGTTTATTGAATTTATTCCGGCATTTTGAACTTCATTGATCAAAGTGGAGACAATCTGACCGGAAATATTGTAAATCCTAATCGTAACTTGTGATCTTTCAGGAATAAAATATTCAATTCTCGTATTATCGTTAAATGGATTTGGTGAGTTCTGAGATAAGAAAATTGAATTTTTAGTATTACCCTCAATAGTTGAAATTCCGCTTATATCAGTTACTGCTAATGCTTTTATACAAAAATTTCCTGTATTCAAAAAACCCGAAGGATCATCATAATCATAAAAATCATTCCAATTGTCAGCTTCTCTAAAGAAACTTTCATTAGGATTTGCTGATGATTCAACGATCGTACGTGTTGAAGCTCCGAGCAAAACCGGGATATCAGAAGTGCGATCATAAGCTTGTCCTCCATCCGACAAATAAAGATAAACATAGAAATTCTGATTTTTGGTAATTTCAACATAAGCATCAAGATCAATAGTATGAAAACCTGTGTATGATATTGTTCCCGACTTTGTTGTTAATTCACCTGTTAATTCACCCTCAACAAAATCTTCAAAAACACTAACTGTATAATCTACGTTGTCAGTCGCTGTGTAAAAGCTAATTGAGTTAATAAATTCATCATTCTCCGCAGTAAAAGCGTTAAACGCTTCAAAACAATCGGTTTTAGTATCGCGCCAACCGTGGTAATCATAATAATAACAATTATCGTATTTTAAAGGTTCAACATTTTGATAAGAAATTGCACCCATTTCAGGATTTTGACAGGAATGTTTATCATAATATGAAATCCAGAAAAATCCGTCAAGGCCCCAGCTGGCTCCCCAGCTATTTTTAGTTAGCCAGGCTCCAGGTAGTGGAGCTTGGGTTACTTTGTTATCGTCCCAACCGACAATAGAAATCGCGTGATTGGGATCCAAAGAATTTGAAGGTGGTTGATAATGTATGTAATTTGAAATAAACTGATTACTATAGCACATACAAGTTCCCAAAACACCTTCTTCGATAATCTTGGTTTTTATCAAATCAATATTTTCAAGATTAGGCCCTGCAACATACCATTCGACATCCCGTGGGTAAAAATAATGATATGTTTCATTGTATCGTTCCGGTGGAGTAGAATATGATTGTCCGTCAATATCTCTTACTGCTCCTTCCAATCTCGAAAGATAAGCTGAAGTAACGAGGTAATCGCCTCCCTGATGAACTTCCAATCCACTACCTGTCGGAGGATCAATATCATCATTATTATGCTCGTTGAAACCGTTCCACCAATCAAGATGATATTCGGCAAGGTTTGGTTCTCCTACTTCGCCTGCAGCAGCCCAAGCTCCTGTCATTAAAAGATTTCCTTCTATTGCTGACATTGCTCCATGCGTCCAACAGGTTCCGCCTTGTTGAGACTTAACCGAAGTTACGTAATTAACACCATCAACATCTCTAAGATCATAAGTTTCGGGTAATTGGGAAAACACTGAGAAACTAATCAGTAAAATAATGCTTAGTATAAAATATTTTTTCATTTTTTAAATTTATTAAATATATAAAAATTTGTTTTATCTTCATAATAAAAAGACAAATTAAATGAAAAATAGTTTACAAAGCTGAAAAGAATTTTAATTGATTTGGAAAAGTTGATTGAAGATGCTAATATTAAATATGATAATAAAACAAATGAATTGATAAAAAATCTTCATAAATGAATTAGCTTTCCAAACATAAAAAATAATTCACAATCCCCAAAAAGATAAAGCTAACATTTTTTCCACAAATAAAGAATATTATCAGTAATTTTGCAGTTTAATAGATATCAATTAAACAGAATTAATTTTAAAAGATAAAACTATGTTAGAAATCATGATAAATTACATAGTTTGGATACGGTAATGTTCGCTGTCTGTTTTTTGAGGCATCAATTTCTGCATAATTAACAAATAAAGATAAATGAAAATCCCTAAACTTCAAATCGGCAGTATATCAGCATCAATACCTATTGTTCAAGGAGGTATGGGTGTTAGGGTTTCTCTTTCATCGCTTGCGGCTTCAGTAGCAAACCTTGGTGGAATTGGTACAATTTCAAGTGTTGGTTTAGGTGATATAAAAGTTTCGGCAAATAATTATGAAGAAACATCAAGAGAAGCATTAATTAAAGAAATCCGCAAAGCTAAAAGTATGACAGATGGCCACCTTGCAGTAAACTTTATGGGTGTACTCAGTAACATTGAGGATTTAGTTAAAACTTCTGTAAAAGAAGGAATTAAAATAATTGTTTTTGGAGCCGGATTACCGACAAAACTTCCGGCATTAGTAAATGATCCCAGTGTAAACCTTCTGCCTATAATCAGTTCAGCCAGAGTTGCAGAATTTATATTGAGAATTTGGGACAAGCTGTATAAAAGGACCGCAGACGGACTGATTTTAGAAGGGCCTTTGGCCGGAGGGCATCTCGGTTTTTCAGTAGAACAATTGAAGCATGTCGAGGATAACTCTCTCGAAAAACTTCTACCTGAAATTCTGGAAACTATTAAACCCTATGAAGATAAATACGGAAAAAAAATTCCTATAATTACGGCGGGTGGTATTTATAATGGTAAAGATATTGCAAGGATGCTTTCTATGGGAGCTTCCGGTGTTCAGATGGGAACACGTTTTGTTTGTACTAAAGAATGCGGTGTTTCGCAGAAATTCAAGCAAGCTTATATCGATGCAAAAGAAGAGGACATTGTAATAATTAAAAGTCCTGTCGGTATGCCCGGACGAGCTATTAATAATCGTTTTTTAAAAGATCTTGAAATTAAAGGAAAACTAAAAATAAATTGCCCTTATAGATGTCTTACTGCCTGTAAAGTCAGTAGCGCCAGATATTGCATTGCATTGGCTCTTCTGAATTCTTATTTTGGTGATTTGGACCATGGCCTTGTTTTCTGCGGACAGAATGCCCATCGTATTGATAAAATAATTACTGTTAAAGAACTTATAAGCGAACTTCTTAATGAGCTCAAAGAAGCTTAAGATTATTTTCAAAAGGATAATTTTTCAAGTTCTTTTGGATTTAGATTTTATTTAAGCAATTAAAAACTTCACTTGCTTTTTACGTTTATTTTGCATATTTTTGCTGTATATATATTCAATAAGAAAAATGTAAGGAGTAAATATGAAAATATTAGCATTTGCTGCTAGCAGCAGTAAAAAATCAATAAATAAGCTATTGGTAACATATGCAGCCAACTTATTGAAAGAGGCTCAAATAGAAATCCTTGATTTAAATGACTATGAACTTCCATTATTTAGTGTAGATAAAGAAGAAGAAATAGGTCAAGCCAAATTAGCAAATGACTTTTTAAATAAAATTGCAGAATGTGATGCTTTAATCATTTCATTTGCTGAACACAATGGTAACTACAGCGCTGCGTATAAAAATCTGTTTGATTGGTGTTCTCGTATCAATCCAAAAGTATTTCAACAAAAACCCCTTGTTTTGCTATCAGCCTCACCCGGCCCAGGCGGTGGTGCAAGCGTACTTGCAACGGCAAAAAGTTCAGCACCTTTCTTTTCAGGGAAAGTTAAGTCCAGTTTCTCAGTTCCTAATTTCTATGATAACTTTGATTTAGAAAAAAAAGAGATATCAAACCAAGGAATGCAGAAACAAGTTCTTAGTGCTGTAACAAGTTTGATTGACTAATAAAGACAAGCCCAAATAAAAAATTTACAGCTTCGTTGAGGGCATGACAAATTTCCCTATTTCCTAAATAAATTAAAATAACCTTTAAGTTTTTTTTGTGAATTCTTTGTGTCTTACTACCTTTGAGGCGAATCTATTTCTGCCAGTAAGACACAAAAACACTAAGATACATAAAAAGGGAAATAGCGGTGAAATTCTCCCTATTTCCCCTATTTCCCCTATTTCCCTTATTTCCTTTTCTCTCCTTATTTTCCAACTAAATCTGCATTTTATATATTTTTCGGTATCCATTGTATTTTTTATAAATATTTGACTTCTCAGTGTAAAGAAAGAATACTTTATTATTATTAATTTGGATTTTTGATACAAATGGAAAGTCGGGAATTATTATTTCTTTTCCCAGTGTTCCATTTTCCAAATTAATTTCATGTAAATATGAAATCCCCTCTCTTTTGAAAAAGGTATAAACCTTATTCGAAACTTCATCAACGAAAATATCCTCAACCCAGTGTTTGTTGTTATGAAAATCTACAGGAGTTTCACAAAGCATTACGCCATCATGATCATAAAATTCTAAAACCGAATTAACATAATTAAAAATACAGATAGTATCACCGATCTTTTTTAACGGAACGAAAATCGGATCAATCATGCACATCTCGTCAAAGCGAATATATGCTCCTATGCTTCTGACTCCCGAATTAATAAGACTTTGAATATATCCATCGAAATCATCAACCATTTCAATTGCTCTTTCATCGCCAATTAACCTGAGGGTTTTGGCTTCATCGGTTTTACGATTGTAATAATAATATTGTAAAACCTGATTATGATAAGCATAATCCATAAAGTAAACATTATCACCCGATTCCTCAACGCAATTTTTCATTGTCAATTCAAATTTTTCAGGATTCACCGGATAAAGAAGTTGTAGTTTTTTAGAGTCAAAATAAATCTGCCAGACAGTATCTCTACAAATCAAATGTACATTATCAAAGCAATCTTTATAGAATTTCTCAGGTTTTCTGACATTTAAACCTGAAACAGTATCACCGTAATGATCAACTAATATTATCCTGGCTTTTGAAAGTTTTCGGTTTTTATAAGCTAAAAGTAAAATATTGTTTTCATAAAATTCGTAGTCGCTGATATGGAGAGGCTTGTTTTTCAATATATTTTTCACAATTTCGCTTGAAACAGAGAATTCTTCAAGTTCAACTGTTAAGGGTTTTAACTTGATATTTTGTTTTTGAGAAATTTGATAATTTATTTTTAGATAATATTTTTCATATCCAACATGAGAAAAAATTACGGTAGCAGGAAAATCATTAACATTTATCGAATAATGTCCATTGGTAAGCGAAACACTTCCAATGTTTGTTCCTTTTATTCTTATGTTTACGTTTTTTATCGTTGACCCCGTATTTGAATCCGAAATTTTTCCATAAATTCTGGCACTATTAGATTGTGAATAAATACTTGATAATGAAAAAATGAAAACAAAAATTGCTACGTAAAGTTTTTTCATGTTTTTTGGTTTTTTTTCTTTACTAAAATACGAAAAAGAAATTTAATTACTCTATAAAAAATAAGTTTTCGGTAGAAAAAGAAAAGATAATGGCTGAGTTTAAAAGTCAATACTTAAACTTGTATTGAATTGTAAAGCATTATAAATGATAAAAATACATTTTTATGTGAGGAATTAAATTAAATTTATTCAATATTATTTTTTCAAAATAAAATTGGGCCATTTTAACTCAATTCATGCGGCATTTCAGCACTTCGTTGAAGCATTTCGGAACGTTCTTATAGTATTTCAGTCCGAAATTTTAATATTTTACCGTCAAGCACTCAAAGTATTTTACCATGGAACACAAAAAATAATTGTAACATAAGTTAATTTTAGACGTCAGTATTAAGTGAATACAAAATGTAATGCTATGCTCAAAAATATCTTTAAAACAACTTTCAGGTTTTTAATCCGAAACAAAGGATTTTCGTTTATTAATATTCTCGGTTTATCAATTGGGATAGCTGTTAGTATAATAGGAATGTTATATGTAATTAATGAGTTAAGCTACGATAGATATAATAAAAACTCGGATAGAATTTATCGTTTTGCGGTTGATGCACTTGCAGGAAACACTGCAATATATCAAACATTTACTCCGGCAGTTTTGCCAGGTGCTCTTTATGACGAATTTCCCGAAATAGAAAAAATTACTCGAATTGCAAGCTTTGATGAACAAAATTTCAAATATGATGAGAAAGTTTTTATAGAAAACAATGTTTTCGTTGTTGATTCAACATTTTTTGAGATTTTCACTTTAGCTGTAACCGAAGGAATGGATTCAAAATTATTATATGAGCCATACACTGCCGTGATTACTGAGAATACTGCCAAAAAATATTTTGGAAATGAAGACCCGATAAATAAAATTATCAGAAATGATACTACTAATTTTAAAGTTATTGCGGTGATTGAAGATGTGCCTGAGAATTCGCATTTTCATTTTAACATTGCTCTGGCCTTGACAAGTTTTGACGGCTTTTATAATAATCCTGCTTGGTTTGCAAATAATTTCAGGAACTATTTTTTACTAAACGAAAACTATAATTATAAGGATTTAGAGGCAAAATTACCTGATTTCACAAATAAATATCTTTTTGGCGGGAATTATGATAAATTAGCCGAGAAGGGAAGCAAGTGGGAATATTATCTTCAACCGCTTCTTTCAATTCATCTTAACTCTGATTTGAGAGGCGAATTTGAAGCAAATGGGAGGAAGGAATATGTTTATATTTTCCTAATAATTTCAATTTTTATACTTTTTATTGCCATAATAAATTTCATCAATCTTGCAACGGCAACTGCAACAAAACGATCGAAAGAAGTTGGAGTGAAAAAAACATTTGGGGTAAACAGAAATGAACTTATAAACCAATTTATAAGTGAATCATTAGTAACCAGTTTTATTTCACTTATTGTTGCCTTGTTTTTTGTGGAATTAATTTTGGCGTTTTTACGTGATTATGAAGGAATAAAAATGTCGATGCATTATTTTGATAATTTGTACACCATTCCGGCTTTAGTAATTCTTGCATTATTTATAGGATTTCTTTCAGGCTTTTATCCGGCAATCGTAATGTCGTCTTTTAAACCGGTTTTTGCTTTGAAAAATCAGCTTCAAAAGGGGAGTAAGTCGCCATGGTTAAGGAATATACTTGTTGTTTTTCAGTTTTGTGCTTCTATTGTTTTGATAATAGGAACCTTTGTGATCTATAATCAATTACAATTATTACAAAAAGATAATTTGGGTTTTGATACCGAAAGAGTGATTGTAATTAAAAACCCATCGGCTTTGGATAATAGTCAGGAATCATTCAAAAATGATCTTGAAAATCTGACATTTGTGAATAGTGCCTCATATTCATTTCGATTGCCCGGCGAAAGATTTATAAATCTTGGTTTTGGTGCTGAGGATTTTGAAGGAGGTTATACACTAAATCTTACTGCCTGCGATGAAGATTTTGTTGATGTAATGAAATTTGAGATAAAAGACGGACGTTTCTTTTCAAAAGAATTCGGAACTGATACTGCTGCTATTATTATTAATGAAGAAGCATTAAAACTGCTCGCTTATGATGAACCGATCGAAAAAAAACTGAATACCTGGGGTGATCCTCCAATTTACTTTAATATTATTGGTATTATTAAAGATATTCATTACGAATCAAAGCACCAAAAAGTTCATCCAATGGGTTTTATTAATATGAATTCTTCTTTGGGAATTAATCCCGGAAATATTAGCGTTAGAGTTGGGCCGGGTGATTACAGACTTATGATTGAACAATTAGGCGACTTATGGAATAAATATTCTTCTGAAATTCCTTTCGAATATTCGTTTTTTGATGAAGATTATAATCAGCTTTACCGGAATGAATCGAATACCCGAAAACTCTTTTTTGCTTTTTCGTTTTTAGCAATATTCATTGCCTGTCTCGGATTATTAGGGCTTGCTTCATTTTTAGTACAACAAAAAACTAAAGAAATCGGGATTAGAAAAACTTTTGGGGCTTCTCCTTTTACAATTACTATGCAATTGACCAAAAAATTTATTCAGTGGGTAATTGTTGCTAATGTAATAGCATGGCCTTTAGCATGGTATTTTTTCAATTCATGGTTAAATAATTTTTCTTACAGATGTAGTATTGAATGGTGGTTTTTTGTAATCGCCGGAATTATATCTTTGTTTATTGCTTTAATTACGGTTAGCTATCAAACAATTAAAGCATCAAGGGCAAATCCAATTGATGCATTGCGTTATGAATAAGGAATGTTTTCCTTTAAATTCGAAGTAGATCCTCCCTTTTAATATTGAAACAAAATATTATTTCTTTATTTATTGTTTTGTTTAACAAAAAATTAACAAATCCACAGTCTAAGAATTTGAAATTAAATTAAATTTAATTAGCTAAGATTGAGGATAAGTTATTTTAAAACATTATTTTTGTTGCAATCTCACTGCGAAATGGAAGAAATATCTTATAATGAAATAGCAATTATTCTTAATTTATTAAAAAGTAAACGTGGTTTTGATTTTACGGGAAACAAACATTCGATGCTTGAACGAAGAATAAAGAAAAGATTGTTAGCCACAAAAACAAAAACTTACAAAGATTATCACTTATTTATTAATGAAAACCCTAAAGAACTTGACAAGTTAATTGATGTTTTGACAATTAATGTCAGTAGTTTTTTCAGGGATCCGATTGTTTTTGAATACTTTTCTTCAAAAATCCTTCCTACTCTTGTTGTTGAAAAATTGAAGAAAAAGGATAAATCAATCAGGATATGGTCTGCCGGATGTTCATCAGGAGAAGAGCCTTATTCCATTGCAATTGAGTTGAAAGAATACTTTAAAAAAGAATCTTTGAACTTTGATGTCAGTATTTTTGCTACAGAAATTGATAATAAGTCCTTAAAAACAGCTATTGATGGAAAATATTCTTATGATAGAATTAAGAACATTAGAGTTGATTATTTAAACAAATATTTTAATGTCAAAGATGATTTATATATTCTGAAAA
This sequence comes from Bacteroidales bacterium, assembly GCA_016342645.1. Taxonomy (GTDB): domain Bacteria; phylum Bacteroidota; class Bacteroidia; order Bacteroidales; family JAEINX01; genus JAEINX01. Next base: position 36,286 of record JAEINX010000023.1, read on the forward strand.
ATGAGATTAAGAAAATGGTTCAATTTTCATTTTTTGACATTCTTGATAAAAAGTATTTAGTTCCGCCTGAAAGTATTTTTGGGGATTTTGATATTGTATTTTGCAGAAATGTTTTAATATATTTTGATTATAATTATCAAGAAATTATATTTACCAAGCTCTATAAATCATTAAATTCTAAAGGGTATTTAATTTTTGGTGAAGCTGAAGCACCTATTGAAAAATTTATAAACGAATTTAATAAAGAAAATGCATATTTTAAGATATATAGAAAAAATGAGTACTAAGGTTTCAAGTTTTAGGTTCTGATTTTCAAGTTAAACCTAAAATCCAAACCTAAAACCTTTAAATTTAAATTATGGAAAATCTTGATACTAAAACCAAAGAGCAGCTTTTAAAAGAGATAGAAGCTTTAAAGCTTAGAATTACACAATTTGAACAAGCTGAGAAAAAGGCAATTGAAGAAAGGAATAAAACACAGCAGTACCTAAAAATTGCTGATGTTATGCTGGTAAGTATTGATTTATCAGGATTAGTTCAACTTATAAATCCTAAAGGCTGTGAAGTTTTGGGGTATTCTGAAGAAGAAATATTAGGACATAATTGGTTTGATAATTTTCTCCCTGAACGTATTAGGGAGAATGTCAAAGTGGTTGCAAAAAAAGTATTCACTGGAGAAATGGAATCGGTTAAATATTATGAAAATGAAATACTCACAAAATCAGGAAGTGAAAGATTAATAGCCTGGCATAATGCTGTTTTGACGGATGATATGGGAAATATAATCGGGACACTCAGTTCAGGTGAGGATATCACTGAACGTAAAAATGCTGAAAAGGAATTATTAAAACATCGTGAGAGATTTGAAGAATTAGTAAATGAAAGAACCAAAGAACTGGAAGAAAAAAACAAGGAACTTGATAGAGCTTTAAAAGTATTTGTTGGTAGAGAGTTAACTATAAAAAACCTGCAAAATAAAGTCCTTGCACTTGGAGGAAAATTATAAAACCCGAAAAACATGAGACAAAAAATTAAATTAAAACTATTTTCGTTTAAAAGTATAAGGACCAACCTCATCTTTTGGTTTCTTTTTTTGGCCTTAGCACCTCTATTTATAGGAATTCTAATTAGCTTTACGCAGGAGAAACGTTCAATCGAAAATGAAACTTTTAATAAACTAATCACAATTCGCGATTTAAAAGTGCAGCAACTAGAACGTTGGTTTAACGAGAGGTTGGGAGATATTCAAGAGTTAGCAAGTGATTTTGAGATCAGGGCTCTTGAGGATGTTTTTGGAAAAGAAAAAAAATCTTCCGAAGATATTGAAAAAATTGAAATCGTCACTGAACATTTAAAGAGGAGCTTGAAATACTTTAACAACAATTATAGTGAAATATTTATTGTTGGGGCTAAAACGGGATTAGTCGAAATAGGAACAAATCAGGATAATATAGGTGGAAATAAATCTCATAACTCATATTTTACAGTCCCTTTAGAAAGCGGCGAAATTTTTATTAAAGATATTTATTATTCAAATACTTCTAATAAAGCCGAGATGACCATTTCAATACCAATTTTTTGCTTAGAGCATAATACTCATGTTATTGGAATTTTAGTATCACGGATAAACCTTGAAAAATCGCTTTATGAATTGCTGCTTAACAGGGTCGGTTTAGGTGAAACCGGCGAAACGCTAATAGTTAATGAGGATGTAATGGCTTTGAATGATCTGCGTTGGTATGAAAAAGCCCCACTTAAATTAAAAATAGATGCCGAACCCGCATTAAATGCTTCACAGGGTAAAACCGGCATTATCAAAACTTTGGATTATCGCGGTGAAGAGGTTCTGGCTGCTTATACAAATATTCCAAGAACAGGATGGGGGGTAATCTGTAAGCAGGATATATATGAATTGAACGAACCGATCAGAATGTTATTAAAGAACTTTGTTGTTCTATTAATTGTTTCTGTTATCATTATTGTTTTATTAGTTTTTTGGATCAGTAAACGAATATCGAAACCTATTTTTGAAATGAACAATGTTGCCCGTAAGATCAAGGCTGGGGATTATTCAGCAAGAAATATAGTACTTTCAAGGGATGAACTTGGTTCACTTGCAGGTTCTATTAATGAAATGGTTTCGTCAATTGAATCACGAAATGCAATACAAAAAGGAGTTACAAAAATTTCAGAAGGAATGGTCGGACAGGCATCTATGCAAATTTTTTGTTCTAAATTGCTTAAGCTATTAATGAAAATTGTGGAAGCCAATATGGCAACATTTTATATTGTGAATGAAGAAAGTGGGGAATTTGAACATATTGCATCAATAGGAGCAAACAAAAAACTTTTAAAACCTTTTAGTGAAAAAAATCCTGAAGGTGAAATTGGTAATGCCATTTTAACTAAAAGCATATATTACCTTCATGATATTCCTGAAAACACTATTTTCAAATTTAAAACTATTAGTGGAGAAGTTATCCCAAAAGAAATAATTACGATACCTATTTTAGTTGAAGACGTAGTTGTAGCTATTATTTCACTTGTGAGTATAAAAAAATTCAACAATGATGCACTTGAAATAATTAAACAATCGTGGATGAATATAAATTCTTCATATTTGAGTTTACTTGGCAGTGAAAGAACCCGAATTCTTGCCGAGCATCTTTATAAGATTAATCAACAACTTGAAACCAAATCTGAAGAATTGCAAAATCAGACTGAAGAATTGCAAAATCAGGCTGAGGAATTACAAGAAACTTCCAATGAATTACAAGAGCAAAATCTTGAGTTGGAGCATCAAAGAAAGCATGTTGAAGAAGCCAATCGGATGAAAAGCGATTTTCTTTCAAATATGAGCCACGAGCTAAGAACTCCGCTGAATTCCATTCTTGCTCTTTCTCGCGTATTAATTATGCAGGCTAAAGCAAAACTCAATGATGAAGAAAATAATTACCTCGAAATTGTTGAACGTAACGGCAAGCAACTTCTGTCGCTAATTAATGATATTCTTGATCTTTCAAAAATTGAATCCGGTAAAATAGACATTCATCCTGAATTCGTCTCAATTAATTATATTTTAAATATTATTAAAGAAAATATGCAATCGCTTGCTGATGAAAAATCTATTAATCTCAATCTTCAAATACCCGAAAACTTACCTAAGGTTGAGACTGACGAAAGCCGATTGCATCAGGCAGTATTAAATATTGTTAGCAATGCCGTAAAATTTACCCAGGTAGGATCAGTAGATATTTCTGTTAAAAGCAATCAAGAAACAATTAATATCGAAGTCAAAGATACCGGAATTGGAATCTCAGCCAAGGATATTCCTTACATTTTTGATGAGTTTCGACAAGTTGACGGTTCTACTTCCCGTCAGTTTGAAGGAACCGGGCTCGGCCTTGCTATCGCCTCTAAAATGATTAAAATACTTGGAGGTAATATTAAAGTTGAAAGCAAATTGGGTGAAGGCTCAATATTCAGAATTTCACTTCCAATTATTTGGCATAAAAAAAGTGAGTTTCCTCAATATTTGAAACTTAAGGATACTATTTCACAAAAGGAAAGTAACACAATTCTGAAAAACATAGAAAAATCCAATTCAAAAAAACGTATTCTCATAGTTGAGGATAATGAGGTTTCTATTATTCAATTAAAAAATATTTTGGAAAATGAAAACTATATAGTTGATATTGCACATGGGGGCAAAGAAGCTCTGGATTACGTTAAAGAAACTGTCCCTGATGGAATTATTCTCGATTTAATGATGCCTGAAGTTGATGGTTTCGAAGTTCTCGAAAAAATTAGAAATACGGAAAGAACCGAAAAAATTCCGGTTTTGATTTTAACGGCAAAAGATCTTACTAAAGATGATCTGAAAAAACTTCGTTCAAATAATATTCAACAATTAATATTTAAAGGCGATATTGATAAAAATGGTTTGCTACTTAAAGTAAAACATATGGTAGGTATTGCGCCGAATCAAAAATCAAAGAATATAGAAATTAAAAAAGAAGGAAATAAAGATTATGAAAAAAAGAAAAAAATATCATCAAATTCCGGTATTCCACATGCTTTAATTGTTGAGGATAATCCTGATAATATGACGACGATCAAAGCAATATTATCAGAGAAATTTAATATTTCGGAAGCAGTTGACGGTGAACAGGGATTAATGAAAACTCAGTCTCTGATGCCTGATATTGTTCTTCTTGACATGGCTCTGCCAATAATGGCTGGGGAAGAAGTTGTTAAAATTCTAAAGAATAATGAAAAAACACGTAATATTCCGGTTATTGCCCTGACAGCAAGAGCAATGAAAGAGGATAAAGAAAAATTCATGGCTGCAGGCTGTGATGGATATATACCAAAACCAATTGATCCGGAGGCTCTTCTTGGGAAAATTTGGGAATTGATAAATAACGATTAAAGAACTATTAAATTATCATTTAAATAGGAAATAAAAAAAATAGATGACTAAAATTGACTAAATTAAAACGAAATTATGAAAAAAATCCTTGCAATAGACGATAATAAAGATAACCTCACAAGCATTGAGGCTGTTATAAAAAATAATATACCCGGCTGTAAAGTCTTTACTGCTTTATCGGGAAAAGAGGGAATAAAAATTGCTACAGAACAACAACCCGACACCATCCTCCTTGATATTATTATGCCTCAAATGGATGGCTTTGAAGTTTGTAAGAAACTAAAAGAAAATGAATCAACAAAGCATATTCCTATCGTAATGCTTACAGCAATTAAAACCGATTCAAAGAGCCGCATTAAGGCTCTCAACACAGGTGCTGATGCATTTTTATCCAAACCGATTGACCCCATTGAACTCTCCGCACAAGTGAATGTGATGCTCCGAATAAAAGAAGCAGAAGATAGATTACGTGCAGAAAAAAAAGTTCTTGAAGAACTTGTTTTGGAGCGAACAAGTGAATTGAAGGAAAGCGAAATAAAATACAAAGCACTTTACAACTATGCTCCCCTACCCTATCAATCCCTTAATGAAGTTGGAGATTTTAAAGATGTTAACCCTGCATGGCTTAAAACTCTCGGTTACGAAAGAAAAGAAGTTGTTGGAAAAATGTTTAAAGATTTTCTACATCCCGATTGGAAAAAACATTTTGAGAAAAAATTCACAGAATTTAAACAACAGGGTTTTATACATAATGTCCAATATAAAATTAAACAAAAAGAAGGACACTACTTAGATGTTTTATTTGAAGGTCGTATTGGATATTATCCCAATGGTAGTTTTAAACAAACTTATTGTGTTTTTCAGGATATAACCGAGCGAAAACGCGCTGAGCAAATCCAAAATATATTATACAATATTTCTAATGCAGTTCTTACTACCGATAGCCTTGAAAAATTTATTAAACTGATTCAAAAAGAACTCGGAACTATCATCAATACTAATTAATTTTTATGTTGCGCTTTACGGCCGTGAAACCAATATGCTTTCATTTCCGTTTTATGCAGATGAAAAAGATAAGTTTAGTTCGGCTTCGGCAGGAAAAACATTAACCAATTATGTAATTGAAACAAAAAAACCCTTATTGGCAAATCTTGATCTTAAAAAAAGGTTTGTTAAAGAAGGCAAATTAGAACATCAGGGAAGTTTATCAAAATTATGGCTGGGAGTTCCTCTTAAAATTAAAGGGAAAGTTACCGGCGTTCTTGCTGTTCAAAGCTATACTGACGAAAATGCCTATAATGAATCAGACTTAAAAATGCTTGAATTTGTTTCCGACCAAATAAGTATTTCAATTGATCGTAAAAAAGCTGAACAGGATTTAAAAGCGGCTCTAATAAATGCTACTGAATCCGACCGTTTGAAATCTGCATTTCTCACGAATATAAGCCATGAAATTCGCACACCGATGAATGGAATTGTTGGATTTACCAACCTTTTGAAAGAACCGGATCTTTCATATGAAGAAAAACAAGAATACATCAACATAATCGAAAAAAGTTCCGATCGCATGTTGAATACGATTACCGACCTTGTTTATATTTCAATAATAGAATCAGGTCAGGTAAAAATTTCCATTTCAGATGTAAATATTAACGAAGAAACCGAAAACCTGTTCTCCTTTTTCAAACCCGAAGTTGAGAAAAAAGGAATGAAATTATTTTTAATTAACTCTCTTCCCACAAAAGAGGCCATAATAAAATCAGATCGGGAAAAGTTATATGTAATACTGACAAACCTTATTAAAAATGCAATAAAATATTCCCATGAAGGAAGTGTTAAATTTGGTTATTTGAAAAAAGGAAAATATCTTGAGTTTTTTGTTAAAGATAAAGGTATTGGTATTCCAAAAGACAGACAACTGGCAATTTTTGACCGTTTTGTTCAGGCTGATATTGAAGATAAAAATGTTTACGAAGGCTCCGGATTGGGTTTGTCCATTTCAAAAGCTTATGTTGAATTGTTAGAGGGGAAAATTTGGGTAGAATCGGATGAAGGAAAAGGTTCGGTGTTTTATTTTACAATTCCTTATAATACAGAAAAAAAAGAAATTTCTGAAAGTAATGATACAAAAATTGAAGATAAATCGGAATCTCAAGATAAAAATTTAAAAATACTTATTGCCGAAGATGAAGAATATGTATATGAGTTCCTTTCCATCATACTAAAAAAGATTGGAGAAGAAATTTTATATGCTAAAACCGGTGAAGAAGCAGTTGAAATTTGCCGTAACAATCCTGATATTGACCTGATCCTGATGGATATCAAAATGG
>JAEINX010000194.1 GCA_016342645.1 Bacteroidales bacterium
CAGATTTTTGAAGAAACGTTTCCAATAAAAGTAATTCCCACTCCAAATGCTTTTTCGCCAAATAATGATGGCCTAAACGACAAATTCAGATTGATTGCCGAAAATTTGCCTGAAGAACAATTTCAAATGAAAATTTATAACCGTTGGGGGCAAATGATTTTTGAAACAAATGATATTGAAGAAGGTTGGGATGGAACTTATAAATCAGAAATCTGCCAGGAGGGAGTTTATGTTTGGATAGTTGTTTCTTCTGAAAAAGATAATAATGTCCTAAATAAAGGGACTGTAACTTTGGTTCGATAAATAAAAACTGCAGACTTTTCTAACAATAAATAAAGTGCCTAAAGTTTAGAATCCTTAAAATGACTAAAGCTGTAGTCTCTCGACGATTTAATTTACTTTGGGTATTCTTAGGTGCTTATTATTATGACTTCCAAATGATTGATATTTGAAGATAAATATTATTGTAACATTAATCAAAGTAAACAGTCTTAATTAATAAATAAATAACAAAATGCTCAGAAACTATTTAATCTCCACAATCAGAAACCTTATTCGACAAAAAGGTTTTTCAATTATTAATATTTTAGGACTTACAATCGGAATGGCAATTGCTATTCTGATATATATTTGGGTAACAAATGAACTTAGTTATGATAAATTCAACCGAAAAGTTGATAATTTATATCGTCTTGTTCAAACTCAGCATTATACATCCGGCCCTTTAACAACTGTTTGTATGCCGGGGCCAATAGCCAAGGATATCAGAGATGATATCCCTGAAATAAAGAACTCTTTTATGTATTATCAAGTGGGTGCAACAATTTCTTATAATGAAAAACTTTATTCCGAGACTGTTCGCTTGTCTGATCCGGAGGTTTTTGAAATGTTCGATTTTGAATTTCTACAGGGTGATCCCAGTCATGTTTTCGATGATATTAATTCGGTTGTTTTAACTGATAAAATGGCTAAAAAATTATTCGAGGATGAAGACCCAATGGGTAAAATAATTAAATATAATAACGAACACTGTTTTAAAGTTACGGGTATAATTAAAGAAACACCCGAAAATTCTTCCTTCCGTTTTGATTTGTGCATTCCTTTTGAGTTTTTAAATAATTTAGGATGGAGTTTGGATAGATACGGATGGAATTCATTTTATGTATATGTTGAATTGGTCGATGGCGTTGATTATAAACAAGTAAATAATAAAATAAAAAATTATATCATTGAAAAAAAAGCTGACCCAGAAGATGATAGCCACATAGATTTATTCTTGTTTCCTTTGAAAAAAATGCATTTGCATTCAGTACGGGGTGATCGAGGTGATATTCAATACATTTATATATTCTCGGCAATAGCAATATTTATTTTAATCATTGCCTGTATAAACTTCATGAATCTTGCAACTGCCAGATCGGCAAAGCGTGCACGTGAGATTTCAATTAGAAAAACTGTTGGAGCTCATCGTGGAAATCTAATTAATCAATTTCTTAGCGAATCGATGTTTATTTCATTTATTGCAATGATTCTGGCTATTGGCTTAGTTTATTTGTTACTGCCTTCATTTAATCAATTGCTTGATAAAGAATTACAATTTAATCTTGCAAACTTTCATTTTTGGCTTGCCATATTAGGAATTACAGCAATTGTGGGATTACTTGCAGGAAGTTATCCGGCTTTTTATTTGTCTTCATTTAATCCGATAAAAACTATGCGAGGAGGAATAACAAAAGGAAAAGGCAATTTTTATTTCCGAAGAATCCTCGTCGTTTTTCAGTTTACTTTATCGCTTGGTTTAATAATTTGCACTTTAGTAGTAATAAGACAATTATCATACATGCAAAATAATAAACTCGGAATGGATCTTGATAATGTTATGTATTTATCAATGCGCGGCGAATCTATGGAAAAATATGATGTTTTTAAAACGGAATTGCTAAATAACCCGAACATCTTAAGTGTCTCAAGAGCTAGTTCTATTCCATTTTATATTGGAAGCAATAGTGGAGGGATTGAATGGGAAGGTAAAGATACGGATGAGGATATCCTTGTTGGATTTGGTAATACCGATGTAGATTATATTGAAACTATGGGTATGAAGCTAATAGATGGGCGCTATTATTCTAAAGATATACAATCCGATACTGCAACTTATGTAATTAATGAAAAAGCAGCCAAAGCTTTTAATATGCAGGATCCGGTTGGAAAATGGATTAGGTGGGGAGATGAAAACAAGTATCGAATAATAGGAGTGGTAGAAGATTTTCACCATTTGCCAATGCAATATGAAATTGACCCTTTAGTTTTAGCATATTCTCCTGAAAGATGTAGGCGTGCTTTAATTAAAACCGGCCCCGCCAATAGGGAAGATATTAATGAACAAGTAAAAACAATTTGGGGAAAAGTTTTTCCGGGTTATCCCTTTGAACCCCGCTATTTAAAAGACATTTATAACCAAGTCTATACTGATGAGGCAACTCTGATAAACATTATTGGTTACTTTGCGGTTCTTGCAATTTTTATTTCTTGCCTTGGTTTGTTTGCACTTGCAGCTTATATGGCAGAACAAAGAACAAAAGAAATCGGTATCAGAAAAATTCTCGGTGCTTCTGTGACGGGCATTGTTACTTTAACTTCACGGGAATTTCTGAAATGGGTTATTATTTCAAATATTATTGCATGGCCTGTGGCTTGGTTTGCAATGCATGATTGGCTAGATTCCTATACATATCATACCAAGCTTAGTCCGGATATTTTCATTTATTCATTGCTGATTTCACTTTTTATTGCTTTATTAACTGTAAGTTATCAGTCAATTCGGTCGGCTGTTAAAAAACCGGTTGATGCAATAAAATATGAGTAGATAATAAAAATTTTTTCAAATTAGGATTTTTTAAGCCGTTAAACTTTAAATGTTTAATGTTTTTGGCAATGCTATTACATTATGTTCCTCCTTGGTGAAAGCCCATTTT
>JAEINX010000024.1 GCA_016342645.1 Bacteroidales bacterium
ATTTCTACAAATTACACAAAACCTTTTAACCTCAACAACTAAATGATTCACACCCACTTTCGTTTTTTATTTTTTACTTCTTTTTCTCTAAAAGCATCTTCAAGATCAATATTATTTCTGTTAGCAATCGCACAAATATAGATTAGAATATCTGAAAGCTCATCAGCTATAGTACCAAAATTTGAATTATTATCAATTTTTAAACCCTTGGCTTTTCTAACTGCTTTAAAAAGCTCGCCAATTTCTTCGCCAAGCAAAAGGCACTTATCGTGAGTTGACTGATCAATAAAACCTCTTTCGTGTTCAAGCTCTGCAACATATCTTTGAAAATCGCTGAGGCAGGGTTTTTCTTTTAAATTCGGCATTAATATTGGTTTTCGGTTGTTAATTATTCTTAATAAACAATTTATATTGTTCATGTCTTTTTAAAATATCTTTTACGTAATTGCGAGGCTCCTCACCTCGGCAATAACCAAATCTAACTGCTTCATCGTTGTAATACTTAGGTTTAGATAAAAGAAGAATAAATTTACTTACATTTTTATCCCAAACATTTGGATTATACCCATGTTTTTCGGCCAACCGCCTTGCATCATCCACATGATTATATCCAACATTATAGGATGCCAAAACAAATTTGATTTTTTCAGGATAATCAATCTCCTCAAAACGATCGGAAATATGTTTTAAATAAATTGTTCCGGCTTTAATATTTTCATCAGGATTAAATAATTTAGTAACTCCAAATTGTTTAGCGGTTTTGGGCATCATTTGCATTAGTCCTTTTGCTCCTGCCCACGATTTAGTTTTAGGATCGAACCTTGATTCCTGAAAAATTTGCGAAGCAAGTAATCGCCAGTCCCAACCTAAATTCGCAGAATGTTTTTTGATAATTTCATCAAATTCTGAAATTTTTCCTCCCGAAACTGAAAAATATTCACTTTTCATCCGCCGTTTTGCAGCTTTTTTATTTTTAAAATATTTATTATAAATAACATAATAATCTGTTGTTTTTCGCATTTTTTTAATCCAATTGTTAATTGAGGCAAGGAGTTTAGGCGAGGTTTTTCTAACTGCCCAGGCAATTCTTTGCGAAAAACTAACTTCAGTTTCAACATCGAGAATCGGGTAATATGTTTTATTTAATAACGCAATATTTTTATCAGCTACCGTATAATCAATTTCACCATCTGCAACCATTTTTATCAAATCTTCGGTAACCACATTTTCACTAACCGGAGTAATATCAATATCACCACCGATTTCATCCGAAAGATTATTTAATCTTTCATAATAAGGAGAACTTTTTTTTACATGAACTTTTTTGTTAATGAGATTTATGGGGTCTTTAATGAGTTGCTTGTCAATATTATCTAATGTCATTTTTCTCCAATTTTTCGGTTTTCGCTGGACAAGTACTTGTTGCGTTAAGGTGTGATAATCTGAAAAACTTAGAATATTATTTCGTTCTTTTGTAATTGTGAGAGCCTGAGCAATTATGTCGCCTTTTCCGCTTTCAAGCCATGAAATTGCTGTATCCAGATTGTCGGTTAAAATAATATGAAGTTCAACATCTATGCTCTTTGAAAAAAGTTCAAGTAATTCATATTCATAACCCATAGGTTTCCCTTTATAAATAAAATAACTTGTGGAATTATATTGGGTAATAGCAGTTAAAGTATCTTTTTTAACTATTTGAGGCAAATCAGTTTTTACAATATCTTTTTGGTTTCGCTTTTTTTGTTGCAATCTACTTTCACTTTCGTTTGAACAAGCCTGAAATATCAAGAAAATGAACACAAAAATCTCAATTTTGTAATTTTTTATATAAAGCAATTTTTTCATTCGATTAATTGTATTTTAAATATTTTAATTAAAAATTAAATTTAAGTGATACTGCAAATATATCAAATTTATCTTTAAATTTGTGATGTTTTTTAACAGATTAAAATCTTATGCAGCTTTTTTATACACCTGATATAGAATCGAATATATATCAGTTGAATGAACAGGAATCAAAGCATTGTGTTCGAGTACTTAGATTGAAAAAAGGTGATAAAATATTTTTAACCGATGGCAAGGGAAATCTTTTCGAGACCGGCTTGATTGAAGATGGAATTAAAAAATGCATTGTTGAAATTATTGAGAAAAAGAGTGAATTCGGGAAAAGAAATTATAATGTTCACCTTGCTGTAGCTCCCACAAAAAACATAAATCGTTTTGAATGGTTTTTGGAAAAGGCTGTTGAGATAGGAGTAGATGAAATAAGTCCCATGATTTGCGAACATTCGGAACGTAGAATTTTGAAAACCGAAAGGCTCAATAAAATAATTATTTCTGCATTAAAACAATCTTTAAAAACTTATTTGCCAAAACTAAACAAAACAAAAAGTTTTTCTGAAATAATTAATTCGAATCGGGATTGCGAAAAATATATTGCTTATTGTGATGGGAATCCGCCTTTTTTAAAAGATATTTATCTAAAAGGAAAAGATGTGCTGATTATGATAGGCCCCGAAGGAGATTTTAGTAAAGCTGAAGTTGAAATGGCCGCATCAAAAGGAATTGCCCCGATAAGTCTCGGGAAAAGCCGCTTAAGAACAGAAACTGCTGCTATAGTTTCATGTCATACAATTGAATTATTGAACGAATAAAACAACAAATGAAACGATATACCATAATAATTTTAATAATTTTATTTTTTTCAGGATCAATTAATGCTCAAAAAATTCAAATTGCATTATTAAAATATAATGGCGGGGGCGATTGGTATGCAAACCCGACTTCATTGCCTAACCTAATTGCATTTTGCAATCAAAATCTTGGTACTGATCTTTCGGAAGACAATTCTACTGTTGAAGCAGGAAATCAGGAAATATTTAATTACCCATTCGTGCATTTGACCGGGCATGGGAATGTTATTTTTTCGATGCAGGAAGCTGAAAATCTGAGAAATTATCTCATCGCAGGTGGCTTTTTGCATATTGACGATAATTATGGCCTCGATAAATACATACGTCCACAGATGAAAAAGGTTTTTCCTGAACTAGATTTTGTCGAACTTCCTTTTGATCACCCAATTTATCATCAGAAATATGATTTTCCAAAAGGTTTGCCAAAAATTCATGAGCATGACGACAAACCTCCGCAGGGTTTCGGATTGATTTATGAAAACCGTTTACTGTGCTTCTATACTTATGAATGTGATTTAGGTGATGGTTGGGAAGATTACGAAATTCATAAGGACTCGAAAGAAACAAGAATAAATGCTTTGAAAATGGGGGCAAACATAATTCAATATGTTTTTATGGAATAATTGCTAATACAGAAAATTTTCTCCTAATTTAAAAAATATAATCAGATAATCAACAAATTAAAAGTTGAAAAATCTAAGTTTTGGCCTTTTTGAACTGAACCCTGCTTTCAAAAGCCCTCATTAATTGCAATTGATTTAATTGAAAAACATTGGTTTAAATTTGAAAAAAGGAATGAACTAATTTAAAAAAAATACTAATTTATTTTAAAACATTTGTTATTGATAGATTAATATAATCATAATCAGGTACTAATTTATTAAGGAAAAATTTTTATTAAAAAAAATATTATTACATTTGCAGGTCAATTTAAGAAAGAATGTTCTTAATGAATTATAATTAACGGAGAAATTTTAATTTCAATTTTTAAATGGAAGACAAAGAGCGATCTAATCAGATTCCCAAAAATGCAAATGTTGCAAAAAAGGAAGAGAATCCAGTGCCTGAAGTTATTTCGGGAAATGAGCCTCAAGGCAATATAATTATTAAAGAAGAACCTACTGAGAATTCAGTATCTGAAGAAAATATTATTATGGAAACTAAAGAAAAACCTAACGATTCGAATGAAAAACCGGATCAGGAAAATGAATCGGTTAATAAGGACGAAAAAGTTATGGAAATTGAAAAACCTAAAGACCCAATTTCTGAAACTTCAAAGATTGAAATCGAAGAACCTGAACAAAAACCTGAAATTGAGAAGTTAGAGGAAACTCCCGCAACAGTTACGGAAGAAAAGGCAACTGAAAAACTTGCCTCAGAGGGCAAAGAAGATGACGTTACTGAAGCAGAAAAAGCGGAAATTTCAGTTGATGATTCAGAAGAAAAACCGGATCAGGAAATAGTTTCTGAAAACAAAGATATTGAAAACGTAGAAGTTCAACCGGAAGCAGTAGATAAAACAGAAACCCAAGTTTCTGAAAAAGCCTCGGATACTGAACACGAAAAACATAAAGAAGCTGCAAAGGAACCTATTAATGAAAATTACGATTCTTTTACAAAGGAAGAATTAATTGAAAAACTTGGAGAAATAGTTCAGGAAGATGATGTTAGTTCAATAAAAACTATAGTTACTCTTATCAAAGTTACATATTATAAAAAACAAAAAGAAGGCGAAGAAAAAAAGTATAAGGATTTTCTTTCGCAGGGAGGTATTAAAGAAGATTATGTTCCTGAAGAAAATTTATTAGATAAACAATTTGCCGAAATTTTTGATATTTATAAAAAAAATAGGGCAAAATTCAGAAAAGAGCAAGAAAACAATAAAGTTGAAAATCTCGAAAAAAAGAAAAATATTCTTGAAGAACTTAAAGAGTTGATAAATTCTGACGAAACTTTGAAAAAGACTTACGACGATTTTAAATTGCTTCAGGAGAAATGGAAAGGAATAGGAATGGTTCCGGCGGGTGAGGTTAGCAACCTTTGGCAAAATTATCACTTTCTGGTGGAAAGATTTTTCGATAAAGTAAAGATAAATAATGAATTAAAAGACCTTGATTTAAAGAAAAATTTAGAAAGCAAAATTGTTCTTTGTGAAAAAGCCGAAGAACTTCTTTTAGAAAATTCCGTGTTGAAATCTTTCAAACAATTGCAAAAATATCATGAGAAATGGAAAGAGATCGGTCCAATTCCGCAGGACAAAAAAGACGAAATTTGGGAAAGGTTCAAAACAACCACAAATAAAATCAATGAAATCCGAAGAGAATATTATTCAAAACTTCAGGATCAACAAATAGTAAATCACGAAACTAAAATTGCTCTTTGTGAAAAAGCTGAAGAAATTCTTTCAAAAGAAAATATTTCGGTTAAAGATTGGCAAAAACGTACCAATGAAATAAATGAACTACTGAAAGTTTGGAAAACTATTGGCCGTGCCCCACGTAAACTTAACGATGAAATATGGGATAGATTTAAAGCATATCTAGATGCATTTTTTGGTGCAAAAAAAGAATATTTTACAAAACTTAAACAAGAGCAAATTGATAACTATAATCAAAAACTTGATTTATGTGCTCAGGCTGAAGCTCTTTCTGAAAGTTCAGATTGGAAAAACACCACTTTGGACCTAATTAACCTTCAACGAAAATGGAAAGAAATTGGCCCTGTGTCACGAAAAAATTCAGATAAGATTTGGAAACGATTCAGATCAACATGCGATAAATTTTTTGATAGAAAATCAGAATATTTTAAAAATATTCATTCAAATGAAGCCGATAATCTTAAACTTAAACTTGACCTAATTAAGAAAATAGAAGAATATCAATTTAGTGATAATAAAAATGAAAACCTTGAAATAATTAAAGGATTCCAAAGAGAATGGACTGAAATTGGACATATTCCGATAAAGGAAAAAGATAAAGTTCAGAATTCCTTTAGAGATACGATAAATAAACATCTTGATGCTCTAAAAATTAATTCTTTGGAAATAAGCACCTTGAATTTTAAATCAAAATTCGATACTATAAAATCTTCTCCGGATGCAAATAGATTAATATACCAGGAACGTAATTTCATTTCAAATAAGATTGATAAACTACGAGAAGAAATCAACTTATGGGAGAATAATATTGGTTTTCTTGCTAACTCCAAAAAGGCAAGCCTTTTGAAAGAAGAATTCAAAAAGAAAATTGAAAAAGCCAAAAAAGATTTGCTTGTTTTAGAAGAAAAGTTTAAAATCGTTAAAGAATATTAATATTTCAAATACCTGTCTTTAAGTAATTTTGGGGTTAAATGAAAAAACCCCGCCTTTCAGCAGGGTTTTTAGTATTTATTTAAAACTTGCCAGCACGTACCCGTTTCGGGAAAGGCAAACACGCTTAATTTTAGGCACTCTTAGCTTTAGTTCACTTTAAGTACTTCTTATTTGGATTTATCAGGATAATCCGGAATCGGTGCTATTTCTTTAGGATAATTCTTTAATTGCTCAAGAATTACTTCAATAGCTTTATTTAATTGTTCATCTTCTCCGGCATATTCTTTTGCCGGATCGTTTTCAATGAAAATATCAGGTTCCACTCCATGACCTTCGATGATAAATTTAGATCCATCACTTGCATAATGAGCAAATTCAGGCCTCATTAGCGAACCTCCATCAATAATCGGTAATGAGCCTCTGATACCAACAACGCCTCCCCATGTACGTGTTCCGATTAAAGTTCCTATTTTAAGTTTTTTAAACTGGTAAGGGAATAAATCGCCATCGGAAGCTGAATAGCAGTTGATTAAACAAACTTTCGGGCCAACGATCATTGCTTCGGGACTTATAGATTGTGATGTGTTTCTTGCTACCTTCATCATTGCAAGTTCACGGTTAAGTCTTTCAATAATCATAGGAGAAACATTTCCACCTCCATTGCCTCTGTCGTCGATGATTAAGGCTCGTTTATTCAATTGAGGATAATAATGTTTAATGAATTCATTCAAACCTTGTGCACTCATGTCGGGTATGTGAATATAACCTACTTCTCCATTTGTTGCTTCATTTACTTTTTTAGTATTATTCTGAACCCATTCGTAATAATAAAGATCGCTTTCATTGCTTATTGGTATAATAATTACTTTTTTACTGTCTTTTTCCGATGGATTATCATTTACGGTAAGTTCAATCTGCTTATCGGGTGTATCAAGTAATATTTCGTAAATATTATTCATTTTATTGGTCGGTTTTCCGTTTATTGCAATAATATAATCGCCTTCCGAAACATCTACACCAACATCATTAAATGGCGAACGCATTGATTTATTCCAATTTTCACCGTCTAAAATTTTATCAATCCTGTAATATCCCGATTTATCTCTGCTTAATTCGGCACCAAGCAAACCGGTCTTAATTTTCTTAGGTGAAGGTTTGTCGCCACCACTTACATAAGCATGGCCGACACTTAATTCGCCAATCATTTCACCGATAATATAATTTAAATCATTGCGATTATTTACATAAGGAATCAGAGGATTATACTTATCATAAATCACATTCCAGTCAAGTCCGTGCATGTTGGGGTCATAAAAGAAATCGCGCATTTGTCTCCAGGATTCATCATAAACTTCCTGCCATTCTTCTTTAAGGTCAACCCAAACTTTCATGTTGGAAAGATTAAGATATTCTTTTATTGAAAGCTTTGATTTCGGCAGATCAACAATTGCATACTTACCTCCATTTGAGATTAACATTTTCTTATTATCAGCGGAAATAATATAACTTCTGAAATCTCCTATTTCGGTTTCTTTTTTCTTTTTCAGGTTGAACATTTTCAAATGTGATTTTCCGTCAGAACGTGTAAATGAGACATAATAAACACTGTTACCGATTGAATTTATACTCCAAAAAACTCCGGCACTTACAGGCAACTCTATTGTTCTGTTAATAATTCCATCAAAATCAATAATTATATCCTTTGATTTTTCTTCGTCCTTTTCGTCTTTTTTAGCTTCATCATTTTTACCTTCACTATCATCTTTCTTTTTTTCATCTTCTTTAATGCTTACTTCATCATTTTTAGGTTCAAAAGGAGAGGGAGTATCTTTTGCAAGTGTGATAAAGTAAATTTTATACATATCTCTGTAAGCATGATTCCACTCTGTCCAGCTATAGATCGGAGAAAAATTTCGTGCCGATTTAAAGAATAAATATTTTCCATCGGAACTAAATGAAGGATCGTCTGAGTCATACCATTCTTCGGTAACAACTTGCTTTTCTTTAGTTTCAACATTGTAAAGATAAATTCTTGTAACTTCATTATGTTTCGGTAGTGCATAAGCTATCCATTTATTATCGTGTGACCAACAATAATCTCTTATCTCACCGTCTGTAGCTTGCTCAACCACTATTGTTTTCTTACTATCAATATCAATATATTGCAACCTTAGCATTTTATCCGACCAAAGAAGACTTTTACCGTTATCCGACCAAATTGGATTATATTTATAAGTATCGCTTTTTTTGGTCAATTGAATTGGGGCTTCGCTTCCATCCTGATTTATTAAATAAATTTCATCTTCTCCGGTTTGGTCAGAAATAAACGAAATATATTTTCCTTTTGGAGACCACTCGACATTACGGTCGTGAACTCCTGACGATTCGGTAAGATTTCTGGTAATTCCTTTTTCTGCCGGAACGGTGTAAACATCTCCTCTTGCACCGAAAACGGCTCGTTTTCCATCGGGAGAAACCGCATAAGAATCGATCGATTCGTTTACATTTTTCAATTCATTTCGTCCACCGGCAAAATCATCGGAAATAATAATTTCTATTTTTTCGGCTTTTTCTGTGGCCAAATTAAAATTATAAATATACCCTCCATTTTCGTAAATTATTGATTCGTTTCCGAGCGAAGGGAATTTAATATCGTAATTTGTGTAATTTGTAAGTTTTTTAGTTTCGCCCGTTTGTGTGTTATATGAAAACAAATTCATTGTCCTTTCACGGTCTGATAGAAAATAAATATAATCACCTTTCCACATAGGGAAAATATCCTGAGCAGGATTTTTTGTTACATTTTCGGTTTGTTTTGTTTTGAAGTTATAAACCCAAACATCGTCTGCCATTCCTCCTTTATAATATTTCCATGTTCTGAATTCTCTGAAAACACGGTTATAAGCCAATTTTTCTTTGTCAGGCGAATAGCTACAGAATCCACCACATGGCAACGGAAGTTCTTCGGACAAACCACCTTCGGTTGAAATCAGAAACAATTGTCCTTTGAATGAATTAAATGATTTTTTTCGTGAACGATAGACTATATCATCATTATCTTTCCAACACATTACTATATTGTTTGGTCCCATTCGGTCGGAAACATCATCCCGTCCGAGAGTTGCTGTAAAAGTCAACCTTTCCGGTATTCCACCTTCAGCAGGCATTAGATAAACTTCCGTATTACCATCGTATTGGCCCGTAAAAGCCAATTGCTTTCCATCAGGAGAATACTTTGCAAACATTTCGTAACCAATATCGTTCGTAAGTTTTCTTGCCGTTCCTCCATCTTTTGAAACAGTATAAAGATCACCGGCATAAGAAAAAACGACATTTTCGCCATGAATTGTCGGAAATCGCATTAATCTTGCCTCGTCTTGGGCAAACAAACCGCACTGAAAGAGAATCATTACGGCTACTAAAGTCATGATTTTTTTCATTTTATAATTTTTGATAATTAATTTATTATTATTGGTTTTTACATCCATTAGTATTAATTCTTTATTTGGGGTTGGAAAAATACGAAAAAATAATACTTCTATAAATTTTATTTTCATCTGAAACTTTTGTTTAAGAAATATTGATTAAATAATATTTTTCATTTTATTAGATTATTCGATTTTAAGCCAATTTCATACCAGTATTTATAAATGTTTCATTTTCTATATACTTTCATTATCATTCATAAAACTCTTTATGTTTTATGTCCATAATCGAAATGAATATGTACGTTTATGGACAATTATTTTTATTTTAATAATTTTATTATCTTGCGGCCTGTTATTAACCAAAAAAAATCACACATGAGGAAATTTATGTATTTGATGTTGTTGTTTTCAATAATTGCCTGGTCCGCCAATGCAGGAGGATATCAGGTTAGATTACAAGGACAAAAACAAACCGGAATAGGACTAATCGGGACTCCTTTCAATTTAGGTGCAAGTAGTATTTTTTACAATCCCGGTGCACTTTCAATGATGAAAAACAAATATAGCTTTTCGGTTGGAGTCAGTACTATCTTTGCAAAAGCTCTTTACATGCAAGCAGCTTCGGATAATTATGCAAGAACCGATAATAAAACCGGCACTCCCTTTTATGCTTACGGAGCCGGAAAAATTACCGACAAAATTACCATAGGATTAGGAATATATACTCCTTTTGGAAGTTCCTCAACATGGGATGACAATTGGTCTGGAAAATACCTTATCCAAAATATTTCGTTGAAATCGTTTTTTATTCAGCCAACTGTTTCGTATAAAATTAACGATAAACTTGGAATAGGTGCAGGATTCACTTATGTTATTGGAAACGTGAAATTAAATAAAGCTGTTGCTTATAATAATGCATCATCTGAACTTGAAGGTAGTGGTTCAAATATAGGATTTAATATCGGTATTTATTACAAACCTTGCGAAAAACTCAGCATAGGAATAGACTATCGTTCGAAAGTTAATATGAAAGTGGAAGATGGCGATGCTAACTTCTTTGGAATCCCAAATGCATTAAGTTCAGTAATTCCTTCAAAAAACAAATTTGATGCCGAATTACCTTTACCTGCAAATCTTGATTTTGGAATATCCTTTCAAGTAACAGAAAAGTTAATGCTTGCAGCAGAAGTAAATTATGTTGCATGGGGAACTTACGATTCATTAATATTTAAATTTAAAGAAAATGGAGAAACCTTAGATTCACATAATCCGCGTAAATATAAAGATAGTTGGATAATGCGAATTGGAGGTGAGTATGCTTTAAGTGAAAAACTAATATTGAGAGCCGGTGGATATTACGACCCATCACCATGCAATGATAATTATTTCAACCCCGAAACTGTAAGTTTAAATACTTTAGCCTTTACATTTGGCTTATCATATATGCCGACCGATAAATTAAGTATTGACTTATCATACTTGCAATTACATGGCCTTAAAGGTGAGAGATCTTATGAGCCTGCAAATTTTTCCGGTGATTACAAAACCCAAACTTGTATTCCGGGTATTGGAATAAGTTATAATTTTTAATCAAAAAAATATTTATATCATGAAATATAAAAGCATATTATTTATACTTATCTTGGCCATTCTATTTGCATGCGAGCCAAAAACAGATGATTTTTCTCCTTCAAAAGGAAGTGCTGATTTTACAAGCTATATTGCTATAGGAAATTCCTTGACTGCGGGGTATGCCGATGGTGCATTATATACTTCCGGCCAGAAATATTCTTTTCCAAATATACTTGCCAATCAGCTGAAAACAGTTGGAATGGAGGGAGAATTTAAACAACCTATTATTAACACCGAAAATGGTGTTGGAGTTTCAGGTTCATCTCTTGTAACAAAATTTATCCTAAATTATTCAACAGATTGCTATGGAATAACTTCAGTAGGACCTGTACGTGCAGTCAAAGATCCTGATCAGGCAACTTTGCAGGCAGAACTATTTACTTCGGTTGCTTCGCAAGGGCCTTTTAATAATATTGGGATTCCTTCACTTAAATCAATTCATGTATTTGCTCCCAATTATGGTACATTAAATCCTTATTATGGGCGATTTGCCGAGAACCCTGCTGCTGATCCAGTTATTGATGAATTTGGTAAAATTGATTATACTTTCTTTACCCTATGGCTTGGCAATAATGATGTGTTATCTTATGCACTTGCCGGAGGTGATGGCGAAGTAATAACTCCAATGCCAGGAACTCCCGGCATCGGTTTTGCTGCCTCAATGGATGCTATAATTACCGACCTAACATATTTTGAAGCCAAAGGTGCAGTTGCAAATATTCCGGATATTATGAGCATTCCATACTTTACGTTTATGCAAACACAAATACCATATAATGGCTTAGTATTGGTGAGACAAGGACAGGTTGACTCATTAAATGCCGCTTATCAGCCGCTTGGTATCACTTTCTCTTTAGGTCAAAATCCTTTTATTGTTACAGATGCGACAAGTGGTTACCCAAGGAAAATGAAAGAAACGGATATTTTCCTTCTTTCATTACCTACTGATTCGCTAAAATGTTTTGGTTTTGGAAGTTCAATTCCAATACCCCATAAATACATTCTTGATGAAACAGAAATAGGAAAAATAAATACAGCTGTAACAGAGTTCAATGTGAAAATAAAAGACCTTGCCTTACTTCATAATGCTGTTCTTGTTGATATGAATTCTTATTTAGATGAGTTTATAACAGGTATGGATTTCGATGGAATTCATTTTTCATCTAAATTTATAAGCGGAAACCTATTCTCACTTGATGGAATTCATTTAACACCTCAAGGAAATGCCATAGTAGCTAATTATTTTATTGATAAAATTAATGCTGCTTATAATGCAAATATTCCTAAAGTAAGTATTTCTGATTATCCGAATGTCCAATTCCCATAAAGAATTATATTTTTAAAACAAAAAAGGCCGGTAAACTATAAAAAGTTTGCCGGCTTTTTTCATTAAGTTCAAGTTAATGGAATTGAACTATTTCCTAATCTCTGGAAAAAACTCAAGCATTAATTTATAACTTCCGATATTATTTTAACAGCATCGTCTAATCGGTCAGCCGAATGAACTCTTAGCTTTGATTCATTTAGAATTTTATTTCCTGTATCAACGTTAGTACCCTGTAACCTGACGATTATGGGAACATGATTATTGCCCAAATTTTTACATGCATCGACAATTCCCTGGGCTACTTCATCAACACGAACGATACCCCCAAAAATATTAACAAAAATTGCTTTAACATTAGTATCTTTCATGATAATTCTAAAACCTTCTTCGACACGTTTTGAGTCGGCTGCTCCCCCAATATCAAGAAAATTAGCAGGGTTTCCACCTGATAGTTTTATTACATCCATTGTTGCCATTGCCAGGCCAGCACCGTTAACCATACAACCAACATTACCATCAAGTTTTATGTAATTCAAATCAAATTTCCCCGCTTCAACTTCACTTGGATCTTCTTCATATAAATCCCGCATAACTTCAATTTCACGATGGCGATATAAAGCATTGTTATCAATAACAACTTTTGTATCGGCAGCAAAAATTTTATCGTCAGCAGCTTTAATTACCGGATTAATTTCAAAAAGACTTGCATCGTATTCAAGGTATGCATCATATAAATATTTGATGAATTTCACCATATTTACAAATGCTATTCCGCTTAAGTTGAGATTAAAAGCAATTTTTCGACATTGAAATGGTTTAAGTCCGATTCTCGGATCAATTTCTTCACGAAAAATTTCTTCGGGTGATTCGTTTGCAACTTTCTCAATATCCATTCCCCCTTTTGGCGAATACATTATCATATCTTTTCCACTTGCCCTATTGAGCATTATACTCATATAAAATTCAAGGGTTTCTGATTTTCCTTTGTAATAAATGTTTTGCTCAACCAAAACCATTCTAACCTTCTTACCTTTAGGCCCTGTTTGAGGTGTTACTAATTGCATTCCTAATATTTGACTGGCAAATTCTCTAACTTCTTCCAGAGTTTTTGCAATTTTTACGCCTCCCCCTTTGCCGCGTCCACCGGCATGAATTTGCGCTTTTATTGCCCATCTATTCGTGCATTTATGTCTTTGAATTTCTATTGCAGCCTCAACGGCTTTTTCGGGTGAATCGGCTACAATACCTTCGGGTACAAGCACATTCATCTTTTTCAGTAATGATTTTCCTTGGTATTCGTGGATATTCATTTTATAAATTTTGAATTCGAATTTGCCCCAAAGGTATTACATTTATTTTCACAACATGAAAATAATTTGGCATTTTTTATTGGAATAAAATAATTCTATATTTGCATAATTAATTTCAGATTATGATTAAGGCAGTTAATATTATTAAATCCTATGGAAAACTTAATGTCCTCAAAGGAATTAATATTGAAATACGAGAAGGTGAAATTGTATCAATTGTAGGTGCTTCGGGTGCTGGAAAATCTACACTTTTACATATTTTAAGTACATTGGATAAAGCTGATTCAGGTTTAGTTGAAATAAATAATATCAAAATTGACACATTTCGGCAAAAACAATTATCGGAATTTAGAAATAAACATATTGGATTTGTTTTTCAGTTTCATCATCTTTTACCTGAGTTTACGGCTCTTGAAAATATCTGTATTCCTGCCTATATTTCTGGATTTCAAAAAAGAGCAACTGAAAAAAAAGCGATAGAAATTCTTGGTTTTTTAAATCTCTCCGACAGAATAAGTCATAAACCTTCGGAGCTTTCGGGTGGAGAGCAGCAGCGTGTTGCCGTTGCAAGAGCATTAATTAATAATCCTCTAATTGTATTTGCAGATGAACCATCAGGAAATCTTGACTCAAAAAACGCTGTTGAACTACATGAATTATTTTTTAAATTAAGAAATGAATTTAACCAAAGTTTTGTTATTGCCACACACAATCGCGATCTTGCCAATATGGCTGATAGAAAGCTTCATATAAAAGATGGAATTATCAATAATTAATCAATGTGAGGCGACAACAAAGGCAAGAATTAAAGAGATGAATTTTCGCCTTAATCTCGCAATTGAATTTTATTCTATTGGCCAATAAAGTCTTGTTTGCCATTTACTTGTGTCAGGTTCATTTTGCGGATCAGTTATATAAACTTCCCACGGATCACCTTTTGTAACTAACTTATGTTCTTTTATATATTCGTCTATTGCAGTCCACGTAATATATGAACTATTATATGATCCCATATGAAGTGCTGTTACAACTCCTGTTGGGTCTATTTTTATCGGAAATATCCTCCCTTTTCCATTATAATCTTTCATTATAGGAACGCAAGCATCAAAAACCATTGGCTTATCCATATCCCACGAATACCAGATTGTAAAAGGTGATCCTGCCATCTGAATTTTTCTCTTGAAGATATACCCCATTAGCTCAGTGTACATTTCACCCATCTTTTGACCCATAGTATTCATATAAGCCGAATCTTTAACAGCTAATGCTATTATTTCCTCAGTTTTGGAAACTTCAATTTTTGGATATGGTGGTAAGCCTTCACAATGTTTTTTTAAATTTTCTAAGCCTTTCTTTAAAAATTTTTTTGTTTTGCCCGACATTGCTAATGCACTAAAACGCCCGAAAGGATATGAAAGTTCTTTAACACTTATCCCCCACTCTACTTCAGTTTGGCCGTTTTTTTCATCGAAGGTCCAAAAAACTTCAACCGGAGTTTCGTCTGTATAAGCAATTTCCATAATGATACTTTGATATGGTTGACTTTCGATAATCTTCATAATTTTTTCTTTTGAATTGACTATCCAAATTTGCATAGCTCCAACACCAAGTTCAGGGCCTTGGTATGAGAATTCCAAGTCGGGCTTCATTTGTTTTATAGGTGACCATTGTTCCCAATTCTGCAAGTTGTTAACCTGTTTGAAAACTGTAATTGCTGATGCGTTAATTGTTTCAGATTGTTTAACTTCTGAGCTTGAAGGCAAAAATATTGCAAAAACAAAAAATAATGCAATAATTGCAATCAATACAATCAAGATGATTTTTAATGCTTTCATAGTAAAAAATTTTTTTATTAATATTAATATTATGCTGACAAGATACAAAAAAATCATGGATTACACCAATATTAAAAAAAATATTTCAGCAAATCCAATAAAAATATTAAGCCTAAAATGAATATCTACCTCAAGAAAACTATTTCAACATTACGGATACGGCAATTGTTCCCGGCCCGACATTAACTCCAAGTACAGGAGTGGCCTCGTTGATCCAAGTTGGTTTTTTCCCTATTATTTCTTCGAGTTGCTCGGCATACCATTTTGCCGATAAAGGATTATTTACGTGCGAAATAGTATAATCAAGTATTTCGTTTTCACGGGATAGTTTAATAACCCTATTAACAAGTTGTTTCATGCAACCTCTTTCGCCAAATGATTTTTGAAGAGCTTCGGTTTTTCCGGTATCATTAACGGTAATTAAAGGTTTCAGGTTTAAGAAATTTCCTATGGCTCCTTTAACGGGATTTAATCGTCCACTTTTAACCATATATTTCATGGTTTTTGCAGTAACAAATATTCTTGATTTTTTTATCCAGCTATCAATTTTATTAGCTATTTCCTGTTGCGATGCACCATTTTCAATTTCTTTAGCTGCTCGTAAAATAATTAAACCCAGTCCGCCTGTAATTCTTTTTGAATTAATTACATTGAAAATTTTATTTGTTTGATTTGCTACAACATGTGCGGCCTTGCTGCTATTCGACCAAGTTCCGCTCATTTCTTTACTTATGTGAATAGAAAGAACAGAATCATAAATTGATGAAAGATAATTGTATTTGTTGTAAAAATCTTTATAAGCCGGTTGAGCTGTAGAGGGATATTCTTTTGATTTATTTAAGAGATTGAAGAAACTTTTGTGAGTTATAGTTGCCCGATCAAGGAAATAATTTCTCCCGAAATGAACAGACAAAGGAACCACATGAATTTGATATTTCTCGATTATTTCTTGAGGAATATCGGAAGTTGAATCAGTTAGCAAACCTATTTTTGAAACTTGATTTTCGACTAAATCGTTTTGCATAACCATATCATCAACTTTTTGATAGGTTATGGTTCCGTGTTTGTATAAAATTTCAAATAATTCGGCGGGATTATCAGTATGAATATGAATTCTAAGTTTAGATTTTGAACCTGCAATTACTAAAGAATCTCCAAAGCTTTCAATACGAGATTTAAGTTTTTCTTTGTCGATATTAACATCCATTATCATCGCCTCAGTACAATACCTAAAAGTTATTTCATCATGTGAAATTATATCAAACATTTCGGTTTTAACAATATTTCGGATAGGCAAAACTTTTTTAATTTCCCCGTGTTTGAAAAAATCTATCATTCCTTCCAAAAAAACCACAAAGCCTTTTGCTCCGGCATCAACAACATTTGCTTTTGCCAAAACTTCAAGTTTTTGGGTAGTTTCGGCTAAAGATTGTTTTGCTTTTTGATATGAATCGGTTATAAGTTTCTGAAAAGTATCAATTTTATCTTTAAGCAAATTAATAGATTCTGCCCATTCTTTAATTACCGTAATCATTGTGCCTTCAACAGGATTGGCAATTGCTTCATAGGCATATTCAACGGCTTTATTAATGGATAGAGAAAAATTACGGATGCTTAGATTTTCTTCATTTTTGATTTCGTTGCCAAAGCCATATAAAAATTGGGCAAAAATAATACCTGAATTCCCTCGTGCACCAACAAGGGCAGCATCAGCTAATGCAGTTGCCGTTTGTTTCAAATTTTTTGTAGGAATAGCCGTATCGATTATCGATTGCATAGTTGATGCCAGATTAGTTCCTGTATCTGCATCAGCAACGGGAAATACATTAATTTTATTCAGATAATTTTGATAATCGAAAATACGCTGAGCACCGGCAAGAAAACTATAATACAATTGTTTTCCACTTAGTAGATCAGGTTGAGATGATTGTATGATGATGTTATTATTTTGCACTAATTCTTCTATTTTATTTTCGCTGCAAAGCTAACAATTAAATCAGTTATTGATGATTCTCCATATTTGCATAGTTTACAGTGCAAAGAAAATTATTTTCCCTTTCCTGCAACTTCAAAACTTTTCTTTTTGGTCAATTTTTCCATAATGAATGGATGAATAAACGGATTTATTTCAAAAACCCCCTCATTGTTTTCAATGATAATCCCGCAAGTTTTCAAACTATTTATTTGTAAAAATGTTATATTTTCTGATTGTGGAAGTATTTGCTGAAGTTCTAAAATTTTAAACTTTCTGTGTAAGATAAATTGAATAAGTAAATTACAAATGTCTTCATTCAGTTTATCGATAATTGACAAATCCGGAAGTTTTGGCCTTTTGATTATTAAACGTTCGTTTTCAAATTTGATAATATTTGCAATCCAAGCTTGTAAAGCCACACCCACATTTCCTTTCGAATATTTGAAATACTCTTTAAATAATCTATTGTAATTTCGTTTTTTAAATTTTTCCTGATGTTTTCCGTTTAATATAAATTTTAAATTCTCAGAATTATGCCGTCTAAGAATTATCTCTTTTAATTCTTTTGCTTTAAAAGGAAGAAGTTCAATTATGTTTGAAAAGTGATTTCCGAATTCATTGTTTTGATCAATTATTTTAAAACTGTAAATGTTTGATGTTAAAATAAAACAGCATTTTTCTCCGTAAGATTCAATCAATTTGGAAATAATTCTGATTATTTTATCACCACCTGGCCTGTTTTCCCACCACATCTCAAAATCATCAATAATAATTATACTGTTTTTTTGAAGATTTTGAAATATTGAATTATATGAACCATTGACTTTCAAGGATTTTTCAATACTTTCTTTAAAAACCAATTCATTCACCGAGCCAGAAGGAGGTGGAGTAATATAGAAAACTTCGGTTTCGGTATAAAGCTTTTTTGAAATATATTGAGCAAAAAATGTTTTTCCGGAATTTTGTTCTCCGAGTATCATCAAGGCACCTGAAGATTTTGATTTTTTTTGTTTTATAAATTTAATTGCTTCAGATATTTCCTTCTTTCTTTCAACCCAAAAGTCCTGTAGATAAAACTGCTTTTGAAGGAATAATTGTTTGTAATAAAAGGGAAGGATCTCAAGGATTTCTGGATTTGCCGAAACCTCATTGTTTAATTTTTTTAACTTATAAAGAATCGGCTTTGTAAAATAATTATCTGTATTAGTGTTATTTAAATCATCTTTCAAAAGATATCCAAAGTTTCTTAAAAGTCTGATAAATAAATTTGACGATTTTTTACTTTCCTTGCAGGAGCTTAGTTGCTTAGTATTTTCATTTCCATTAATAATCGAATATAAGTTAAGAGAGTCTCCAATGTTGTTAAAAATCTGATCGCATAATTGCAGAATTTCAGATTTGAAAGTTAAGGAATTTGAAATTTGTTTTTCAAGAATTTTTTGTTGTTCGGTAATAAAATTCAAGTACGAATTTTTGTTTGAACCTTCATTTATGGTGAAAACATTGCTGTCGCCGGATTTTTTTGAGAGCGTAATATATTTCAAAATGTCTGCGACCAATGTATTTGATTTTTGATTTTCATTAATCAATTCGGTCGAAAAGCTTTTAATTTTCTCAATAATATTTTTTCTCGCTAGAAAATCAATAAAATTATACACCGAAACATTTGTTAATTCAATTGGCTGAAATTGAGTTGAAATATAATCATTTACGAAGTCTTCATTAAGTAAATCAATATTTTTCGGGAAAAGTTCACCTGATAAAATAATTTTTTCTTTTGCTGAATTGACGATATTTTTTATCTCGTTTGCAAATTTTTCCGAATCAAAAGCATTGGGGTTTTTGAAGTCAAATGTCTCCGAAGGATATTCTTTAAGTTTTTCAATATATTCTGAAAAATAATTGTTTAGAGCAACATAATTATTAACAAAAATATTTTCAATTGTTAAACCAATATCGTTTGAAAGGTCAAAAAATATGCTTTTTAATTTGGCTTCAAACAAAAGAAACAACAATTCAAGCCGACTTGAGTTGAGCAAATAATGCTGATTTCTTTTCCATAATCCGGGGATTTCATTTAATAACTTAATTAATTCCCTATTCCGGCTTTTGTTTTCGCTATTCGATGAAATTAAACGATTTGGATTGATTTTTTTCAAAATTTCGCATAATTTTTCCAGCACTAAAAATGAGCGATGTAAAAAGAAATTATTGAGTGATTGAAGCGAAAGATCATTCATTTGTATCAGTTTTTCTGCTGATTTTGAAATTCTTTCAATTTCATTATTAATTGTTGTTTCACTAAACCTAACTTCAGTTGATTTCTTTTCCAATGATAAAAAAGCATTAGACACCGATTGGTTAAATTTCTGAATTTCAACCGTAAACTGAAGAGTGATTAAACTCCAATTTTTTAATGCTTCAAATAGAGAATCGTAATGATTATTTTGCAGAATTGCGCCCGCTAATTTTTTATATTTGATTTTATGTTTTGCGGGTTTCTTACTAAATTTTCCTTTCAGTTGTTTTGAAAGCTTAAATGTTTTCAAACTAAAACTGTCGCTTTTTGTAATTTTCAACTCGCCTTCAGAATATTCAATTTCCAAATTTTCCGGCAAGGAATTGATTAATTTTTCGATACTGTTTTTTAAAAAAACTATACCCTCAGATATTAAATCTTTTTGGATATTAAAGATATTTTTTTCAAAATCATCAAGTACTTTTTGTGATCCGAATAAATAAGAATTATGAAATTTTATAATGTTTTGTTGGAGAACAAGTGCTGATCCATCTGAGTCTTGCTGCCTGATTTGTTTGAAACTCTCTAAAGCTGATGCAGATAAAGCATCGATTGTTTTTTCATGAAATATAAAAAGCTTGTTTAGAAAAGAATCATAAAAACTATTATTTACTTTTACGAGATTTGTATTTAGCTTTGAGATTTGCTCTCTTAAAATAATTTTTTCGGGAATTGGAAGCTCGGGAATATCAGATTTGTTTTTGATTATCAAATTATTTTCCTGTCCAAGGCGAATATCATGAATGATGTTTTTGGTTTCAATGCCAATTTGGAGCTCCTTAAAATATGATGAAGCATTAACAAAAACAACACTCGTATTGTCTAAGCAGAGTTTTATCACATCATCACTAAAACGGTCTTCTTTACCTTCAATAATCGGCGGAATGCCAAGGAACACAAGATCGGAATTAGATGATTTGTTTTTAATGATCTCGTGAACAGGTTTTTGCTCGATTTGATTATTGATGATTATGACTTCGGCAGAAATCCGCTGAGTTTCCAGAACCTTGTCGGCATCGGAAAGTAAAATATCCTTTTCATCGTTTTTTGGATTAATTATCAATAATCTAACTTTCACATTCCGCCATTCATCCGATAGCCAAAGAAATTTAACTAATGAAAGAACAAGGCTACCATTGTTTCCTCCTCCTCGACACCATATATCAATTAACTTTTTCTTTCCAAAGCCTTTCACCTGATTATAATTTAGCATTAAAATATTTAAATCAAGATCGGAAAGCGTTTTAATTGTTTTCGCAAAACGAATTGGATTTTTACTCTGCCCTGCCCACCCGAATAAAACCGTGTTTGGTTCAACACCTGAAAATCCGTATGTATTTGCAATAACTTCCATTCCTTCGTAAATATCCTTGCAAGCTTGTCTTCGCATAAAAATCCCATCATATAATTGATTTTCTTCTGATGCGAGCGATTGTTTATGTTTTGGGAAAAGAACTTTTGCCGATTTGTTTTCAATCAATTCAAAAATAGATAAAAAACCATGTTTTCCGGCAAGATATTTTCCAAAATCAACTAAATATTTTCTAACATTTGAACTCCCGCTAAATAAAATAATATTAGGTTTCCAGTTTCGTTCTTCGAGTTCTTTCCTATCCATTTTATTAAGAATCGACCGTATAATCGAAGAACGAACACTTTGCCAGACATCACCCAAATCGAGACGCAGCCCCTTTTTTCTAATAATATAATACAAGCCGATAAAAATCACGAAAGCACCCGCCATTGCCATCGTGTCTAATTTAAACATAACAGCAAAACATGCTATAAATCCAATTATTCCAACCCACTTTGAAAGCTTAAAGCTTGGCCGAAAATCAGTGCTTGCCCAGCTTTCGAGGGTATAAGAAAGGTTAATAAATCCATAAGCTGAGATATAAAATATTGTTACTAAACGTGCAATAATATCTAATTCACCTATTAGAATGCCAATTTCAGAAATAAAAAATGTTAAAATCAAAGCATTTCTTGGTTCATTATTTTTACCGTAAGTCTTACTAAAAACTTTAGGTGTAATTTTATCGTATGAAATTGCTTGTAGAATTCGAGGGCCACCTAATATCCCACCTAAGGCTGAGGATAATGTTGCACCCCAAATACCTGCAATGACTAATGGTGAAAAGTATGCAATCTTGAGGAGGAAATTATAATCTGTAATCAGGATATCGCGTTCGACAAAATAAGCAAAACCAAAAGCAAGAAATAAATAAACTATTAAACCTACAAGTATCGAAAAAAGAGTTCCAATTGGAATAGCTTTTTGGGAATTTTTTAAATCGCCTGACATGGCAACGCCAGCCGTAAATCCGGTTACAGCTGGAAAAAATATTGCAAAAATCATTTCAAGAGGGATATCATTATTTGATGAGCTTAAAAGAATTTCCTCGGGACGAAATTCAGAATTAAGAAAAAATCCCATGAATATTGATATTAAGGATAAGGCAATTGCAGCCAAAATTATGAATTGAGTTTTGATTGCAAGAGAAGTGCTGATAAAGGCAATAATTACAAGAAAAACAATTACAATAGTCCCAATAATTCGTATATCGTTGATGGTTTGGCCAATTCCTAAAAAATTACGAATAATTTCGAGCGACAGAAAACTTTCGCAAAAACCTACAATGTACAATGAAATGCTAAAAGCAGTTCCAACAAATAAAGTGATTCCAATTGAACCGCCAATTGGCAATCCGAGGCTACGGGAAAGCATATAATAAATTCCACCAATTTTGATTTTTTTATCCGTAGCAATAGATGAAATACTTAATCCTGTTGAAATTGAAATTACGTGAGCCAGCAAAATTATTCCAATCGTAGCGTATAAACCTGCTTCACCCACAACCCAACCCAGCCGCAAGTACATGATCACACCAAGAATAGTAAGTATTGAAGGTGTAAAAACTCCCGCAAAAGCACCGAATTTTTTTGATTTTAAAGGCATAGGTTGAGGAATTAAAATTTAGTATTGACCAATTATTATCCAATCTAACAATTTAGCCGAAAAGTTTACATTATTTAATTTTTCGACACTTATTTAATTCATTGTTTTTTATGAGTTTATCAACATCATCCAATAGGTTTTTAAATTTATATTTACTACCGCAATCATACATTTCTATTAAAGGATCATCAGAAATTATCATGGATTTAAACTCCATTATTGAAGGCGTTTTTTTTAGTTTTGAGTATTCTTCGTAAGTAAGGCTCAGAAAAGCAACATCTTTGTCGATTCCTCTATTGTCTAACAAAAAACCATCGGAAAGTTTAGTCGGATAAGCAAATTTCCCTTTATAATAAATATCATTAATTCCGGGATAAGAAAGAATTTCTGTTTTTTTATTGTTTAGGATAACCGGAACCAATTTATCAAAATCACTTTTTGTTTTATAAATAATGCATGGAGGGCCTGAATTGCTTGAGTTTTCTGACATTGTTTGCTCTGATTTTTCGATAAGCTTTAGTGATTTTCGTGAACATGAATTTGTTGCGGAAACCAATATCACGGATAAAATTAAACTTAATATATATCTCATAAGAAGCTAATTGTTAATTTTTTAATTTAATTACATAAAAAAATTATTCGAAAATTTATATAATCATTAATTATTCAAATATACTTAATTTTTAAAACCATCGATTAAAAAAATTCCTATCGGCCAACAAAAATAATATTTTGCCGAAAAAATCTTTTAATAAGCCTAAGCAATTCTTAATAATATGTTACAAGAAAAAAGCGGAAACCTGATCGGTTTTGTTTTAAATTGTTCTAACATCGGAAGCTTTAAGCCAACCAATGCTTCCGTTTGCAATTCTGATTTCGTACCATTCGCCGAGATGTTGAATGATTCTAACTTTTGATCCTTCATGCATCACAAACAAATCCACACTATTTTGGTTGGGTGAACTTTTTATCGTAATTGTGGGTGTGAAAACAATTGCCTCTTGCTTTGAACTGAACGAATTGTATTTCTGATATGAAAGCACGAAAGATGTAATTGAAAAAACAAAGAACAAAATTCCAAACCAAAATGAAAGTTTTCGATAAATATATACGTTTGAAAGAAAATATATTGCGAGTAAAACTAAAGTGATAAAAAAGGCTGTCATACAAACAATTGCAAGTGCATTGGATGAAAGCAGGCTGTAGATTGAATTACACCACCTAATGTAAAACAAAACGGGGACCGATTCAATTTTATCGGGTATTTTGTTTCTGGCAATATTCAGATTAAAATCAATATCCACATCATTCGGATCAAGTTTTTTTGCCTTTTCGTAATATAAAATAGCCGGAGCCATTTCATTAATCTTGAAATATGCATTTCCAAGGTTATAATATAGTTTAGGCGATTCAAATCCTTCATCAACAAGATTTAAATAGTTTTCAATTGCATTATTATATAAACCTTCAGAATATTCTTTGTTGGCTTTTAAAATTAATGAATCACTAATAACCTCTGCTTTAAGGCTGAAAGAAGAGATAAAAAACACAAAAATAAAAATTGCATATTTCAATAAATGATAACCATTTGCGAATTTCCAATTTCCAAACTTGTCCGTACGAAGCGAAGCAAGTCCGTATGGATGGATTTCTAATTTCATTTCAGTTCCTTTTCGATTTTAATTATTATTTCAAGAGCTTCATTGTAAATATTATCCATGTTTTTTGAGCTATCACCCGGAGCAAATCTTGCAAACTCACAATTATTTAGGGTTTCAATAAAGCGATTAATGATTTCTTCTTTAACATTTTTTTTCATCAGGGCTTCATTTACCGAATCCATCGACAACTCCGAAATGGGAATACTGAATTTATCACTTAAATATCCCCAAAGAGCCATGGAAATTTCAACATAAAACTCCTCTTTTTTATTAGCTTTCAAAAAATCGTAAGCTTTTCTTAAACGTTTCTTTGATACTTTTGTAGCCTTCTTGTTTTTCATTAATGAAACATCACTCCTTTTTTTAATCTGATCTTTCCAAATGATGATTATCAGAATAAAAATAATGAAAGGAACAATTAGAAATAACCAAAATATAGTTGACCCAAACAAAAATACGCCTGATTTCCTTAATTTGTAGGGAGGAAATTTTATGTGTCTGATATCGCTTCCAATGTATTTAATTTCTTCTTTATTAGCACCCGTAAAAGTCAGGTTTTGTGGCTCCTCATTTCCTTTTTCAACTTTGATTACGTATTGAGGTGTAGAAATTGTATTGTATTTTTTTGTCTTCGGATTAAAGAATGAAAAATTAATTGGTTTGATAGTGAATTCACCTGCATTTCTCGGAATAATCAGGTATTCAAAAATCCGGCGGCCTGTGATTCCACCTTCGGCAGGGATGATTTTTTTTGTTATCTTCGGATCATAAACCTCAAAATCTGGTGGAAAGGCAATATTGAATTTATCAATAAGCTCGATGTTTCCTTCACCGTAAACCGTTAGCTTTAATGTTAAAGCTTCATTGACTTTTAAATCGCTTTTATCAATGCTTGATTTGAAATTAAAATCGCCAACCGCTCCACCAAAATCTACAGGCTTGTCGCGTAATGGTAAAGGTTTTACATCAACTTCTAATGCTTCGGAAATTACGGTTTTTTCGACATTTTGATACGAACCGAAAAAGGGATCATTGAAAAAACTATCGAAAAAAGGATCATTTCTTCTTCTTTGGTTTTTCGACCTAATTTGGGCAACACATTCCATTTCAAGAGCCTCGATTTTTAACTCCCCACTTTTTACGGGAATTAGTGCAGCTTTTTTTAAATCAGCAACAACATATTCAACACCATCAATGTATTCGTTATATTGATTTAGACGGCCATCATCTTTTAATAGATTATATGACCAAAATCCCGGAAATGACGAAAGTTTGTTAATGCCTATGTTTGACAAGGGAACCTTAGTATAAATTTTGTAAGTAACCACAATTTGCTCTCCCTGATAAGGATCTTTTTTACTAATTAAAGCTTTTAGAAACACATCTTTATCATTGACAGCAATATGTTTTCCATTTGAAGTGTTTTGCTGTTGATTTCTTTGCTGACTGTTTTGTGGCCTTTGGTTATTTTGCTGTTGATTTTGGGGCTTTGCCTGAGGTTTATTATTTTGAGGTTTAATAACTTTTATAGTCAATGGATTCGAAGAAATTTTTTCTTTATCAACGACTATGGAAGCTGAAGGAATAGAGAAATTACCTTCTTCAACAGCTTCTAAGACATAAGAAAAAGTGTATGTTACCGACTGAGACATATTGCCGTTGATAAACCTGATACTTGAATTGCTTGAAGTGTTTGGACCTGAAATCACTTTAAAATTTTCAATTTTTGGCCCTCGAAACTGCTTTCCCTGTGCATTTAAAGTGAAAGTCAGGTTAAACATTTCACCAACAGAAACAACACGCTTGGCTTCAGCCGAGAAAATAATATCCTCGGCAAACAATCCGTTTGTAAATATTGTTAATATTGAAAATATTAATAAAAAGTATTTCTTCATTTTAATATGCTTGTGCAAATTTAATATCTTTTGTTCAATTTATTCGCCACAGATTACACTAATTTTCACAGATTATTAATTCAATTTTGAATTTAAACTTAATAAAAACTTTATCTGTGGCATTTTTTATTATTTTCTTCATTTACCAATCCTTTTCAATTTTTACTCTTTGAGCTTTAGCAACTTTTGCTTTTTTTAGCTTTTCAAGAGTTTCTTTCTCACCATTTTTTAAAGCTTGCAACATACGCTCGGCATCCTTTTTTGAAATTTCTTTAGGCTGAGGTTGCTGCTGTTGTTTCTGTTGATCCTGCTTTTGTTGGTCTTTTTTATCCTGATCCTGCTTTTGCTGATCTTGATTCTGTTTATCTTTATTTTCGTCTTTTTTATCTTCGTTTTTATCCTGCTGATCTTTATTTTGATCTTGTTTATTTTCGTCTTTATTCTGATCTTGCTTATCTTTATTTTCGTCTTTTTTGTCCTTGTCCTCTTGATCTTTATTATCCTTATTTTGATCTTGTTGTTGTTGCTGTTGTTGCTGCTTTTTCAGCAATTGTTTAGCATATTCAAGATTATACTTTGTTTCTTTATCATTAGGATTATTTCTAAGCGCATTTTTGTAAGCTTCAATGCTTTTTTCAAGCTCCTGCATATCTAAAAAAGTATTTCCGAGATTGTGATAGGCTTCAGCTTTTACATTTTTACTTGTTTTTTGTGAGGCAATTTCGTTAAACATTTTTAAAGCTTCTTCATAGTTTTTTTGTTCATACAAAGCATCGGCAAGGTTGAAATTTCCTTTAAATGATTTAGGAGCAACCTCTAATGATTTTCTGTATTCTATTTCTGCTTCAGGAAATTTTTTTTCATCGTAGAGCTTATTTCCTTCACGAATTAAAGCATTTTCCTTTTGTGTAAATCCCTGAATTGAAAACACAAGGATAATATATGCGATCGTTAGTATTTTTTTCATTGTTAAATAAATTATAACATAGTTTTATTAAACAAATTATCTGTCAAATAATTTTATTCTCATCAGCAATTTACTTTTCTTTTCATAAATAAAAAATTCAATTATCAGAAACAACAAAGAAACAGCGAGAAAATACTGGAATCGGTCTTCATAATCGGAAAACATTTTGCTTTCGTACTCAGTTTTTTCAAGTTTATTAATTTCTTTGAATATTTTGTCCAAACCTGCCTGAGAATTGTTTGCTCTAACGTAGCTACCGTTTCCTGCAACTGCAATTTGCTGAAGCATAGATTCATTTAGTTTTGTAATTATAGTTTGGTTTTGATTATCTTTCTTAAAACCAACCTGATTATTAAATTCATTATAAATTGGAATTGGGCCACCATCTGGTAATCCCATTCCAATCGTATAAATTGATATTCCGAGTTCGGCAGCAGCCTGTGTTTCTTCTATTGCATTTCCTTCATGATTTTCACCATCCGTAATAATTATTATGGCTTTACTATGATCGTTATCATTAAATGAACTAACCGAAAGTTGAATTGCATCGCCAATTGCCGTACCCTGAGTTGGAACAATATCGGGTGTTATTGTTGATAAAAACAATTTTGCGGCAGCATAATCGGTTGTAATTGGCAGTTGAATGAAAGCCTTGCCGGCAAAAACGATGATCCCGATTCTATCATTATTAAGCTTATCGATCAGGTTAGAAACAGCATGCCTTGCACTTTCTAACCTGCTTGGTTTTATGTCTTGTGCTAACATACTGTTTGAAACATCAATTGCAATCACAATATCAATTCCTTTGCGTTCAATTTTTTCCAGTTTAGAACCTATTTGAGGATTTGCAAGGCCGAAAATCAGAAAAGCAAAAGCAAGAATCATCAATACAAATTTTAAAACAGGTTTACTTTTGGAAGTAAAAGGAGTCAACTGTTTTACTATCGACACTTCACCGAATTTCTTCATGGTTTTTTTCTTCCATGCTAACATCAGGCTGAATAAAAGAATAAAAACAGGAATCATTAATAATCCGTATAGAAAATATATATGTTCAAATCTTATCATTTTTATTTTTTGTTTTAATATAAATTATAGAAGATAGAAGCTTGGAGTCGGAAGACCGAAGTCCGAAGTTGGAGACATCCTGTATCCTGCATCCTGTATCTTACATCCTGCATCTTTCTATGGTGTTGTTTTATAAATTGTATTTCTTAAAATAATTTCAAAGGCAAACAAAATCATTGCTATCAAGGCAAAAATCAGATATTCTTCTTTCTTCTTTTTAAATTCGGTTACATCAATTTTTGATTTTTCGAGTTTATCAATTTCTCCATAAATTTCACGAAGTTTTTTATTACTTGTTGCTCTGAAATATCTGCCGTCTGTTAGCTGTGCAACCTCTTTCAAAAGTGCTTCATCAATTTGGACTTCCATATCCTGATATTGTTTACCGAAAGGAGTTTGAACAGGATAAGGAGCCGTTCCAAGTGATCCGACACCAATAGTATAAACTCTAATGCCGTATAGTTTAGCAATTTCAGCAGCCGAAAGCGGGTCGAGTGCTCCCATATTATTCACACCATCGGTAAGGAGAATTATAACTTTACTAATTGCTTTGCTATCTTTTAATCGGTTAACCGATGTTGCCAAGCCATCGCCGATTGCAGTTCCGTCTTCGATCATACCACTTTTAATATCTTTGAAAAGGTTTCTGATAACGGCATGATCGGTAGTCAAAGGGCATTGAGTGAAAGTTTCACCACTGAAAACCACAAGCCCTACCCTATCATTTGGCCTGCCCTGAATGAATTCGGATGCAACATTTTTTGCTGCTTCGAGGCGATTTGGTTTAAAATCTTCGGCGAGCATACTTCCCGAAATATCAATTGACATAACAATATCTATACCTTCAATTGTAACATCCTGGCTACTGGAACTTGTTTGCGGTCGGGCAAAAGCAATTATCAATAAAGTTAGAACTATCATTCTGATAACGAACAAGCCATGATAAAGCCTTTGTCGTAAACTTATAGGTGTATTCTCAAATCCGGAAGTTGTTGAAAGCTGAATATCAGGTTTATATTTTTTTCGTTTATACCAATACCAAACACATAACAAAGGAATTATTATTAAAAGGTATAGGAAGTATGGTTGAGCAAATTCTATTTCTCTTAGCATTATCAATTATTTTTTTCATTTTCATCAAGCTTGGGAATATTTGATTCTTTTTTTTCCGAAGCTATTTCAATCCGTTCAATTGTCTCTCTTACAAATGCTATTGCATTAATCAAACTTAAATCCTGTTGAGCCGGTAATGGTTTTTCTTTTGCAAACTTAACAAGGTCGGCTAAAATCAACATCTCTTTAAGTTTAACTTTCAGCTCATTGGAAATATGAAGATTTTTAACAGCCGATAAAATTTCATCGGTGGTCATTTCTATCGCATTTATTCCGAATCTTTCGTCAAGATACTTCCTGATAATATCAGTCAGAATTGTGTGGTATGCTTTAGTTTTTCCACTTTGCCATAATTTTTCTTTTCTTAGATTTTCCAGTGCATTTAAAGCAATAATATGAGGTGGAAGTTTTGGTTTAGGTTTGGCTTTGAATAATGGTTCGTGTTTTTTCCGCTTTATCAGAAAATAAATTAAAAATGCAATTAATAATAATGCAATAGCTCCTCCGATTATCCATGGCAAAATCTCCTTAAAAGTAAATGGAGCTTTAACAGGCCCTTTGATTGGGAAAATCCCCTTAGTTGTGTCAACAACAATCGTGTAAACTTCAAGGTATAAAGGATAAGTTTCGAGTGAGAATTTTGTTGAATCATCAGGTTTGGAGTATTCAAAACGAAAAGGCGGAATTTCATAAAAACCCGAATCGAATGATGTTATTTTTATTTTTTGTAAAAGAGTTTTATGTGTTTTATCATCTGAAAAAATTGTGTCGATTTTCGATTGTTCAATGATTTCAATGTCCTTAGTGATTGTATCTTTTATTTGTGGCCAATAAACTTTATTGTTTGCCGGAAAAGATGCTTTAAGATTTAAATTAATCTGATCTCCAATCAATATGGCTGTAGAATCCAAATCGGCACTCACATAAGTTGATTGTGCATAAATTAATTTCCCTCCAATAATTAATAAAAGAAACAATAAATTTTTTAAATTCAATATATTTATTTTGTTTATCATTTGTAAATTACTTTCTATGAACTCACATACTTCATTATTAACACTATATTATTTGTAAAACCAACTCCTTATACGAATTAAACATTCAACACTCAACATACAATATTCAATTTTCATTAATTATTCTTATCGTAAACTCAGTACATCTATCTTCTAAATCATTTTTTTTCATTTCAACTTTTTTATTGTATATTGAGTGTTGCTTATTGATTGTTATTTTTAATTTAAATCCTCGCTTCCCGTTTTTTAAACATACTAACTAATGGTATAACATAATCCTGGTCGGTACGAATTTTTGCAACATCAACACCACTGCGATTAAAAATTTCGTTGAGGTATTTATCCTTTTCCATTGCCCAATTCGTAAAGCTTCTTCTAACTTTTTGATCGGCTGTATCAACCCACATTTTTTTCCCAGTTTCGGCATTCTTAACCTGAATTAAACCTACATTAGGAATTTCGGTTTCTCTTTTATCAAATATCCTGACAGCAATCAGATCGTGTTTTTTATTTGCAATTCTGATTGCATCGTCAAAATCTTTATCAATGAAATCAGATAAAATAAAAGCCGTACAACGTTTTTTAATAACGTTTGTTAAATACCTTAGGGCTTCGGCGATATTTGTTTCACGATTTTCGGGTTTAAAATCAATAAGTTCACGTATAATCCTTAAAATATGTGATGTTCCTTTTTTCGGGGGAATAAATTTTTCAATTTTGTTACTAAAAAATATAACTCCTACTTTATCATTATTCTGAATTGCAGAAAATGCCAAAACAGCGGCAATTTCCGTAATCATTTCCTCCTTTAGCAGTTTTTGAGTCCCGAATTCATTTGAGCCGCTGACATCAATCAACAACATCACAGTTAGTTCACGTTCTTCATCAAAAATTTTAATATAAGGATGATTAAAACGTGCTGTAACATTCCAGTCGATATTTCGAATATCGTCTCCATATTGATATTCCCTAACTTCGCTGAAAGTCATCCCCCTACCTTTAAAGACACTATGATATTGTCCCGAAAAAATCTGATTGGACAATCCACGGGTTTTTATTTCAATCTTTCTTACTTTTTTAAATATTTCAGCAGTTTCCACTCTTTATTTTTAATTATTGATTTACTATTTTTAATTAGGGCAAAAAATCTAAATTCTTAAATCTAAACTCTAAAATATTTTAAGGAACTTCAACTGTGTTAAGAATTTCATTAATAATATCTTCGG
Source organism: Bacteroidales bacterium (assembly GCA_016342645.1). GTDB lineage: Bacteria > Bacteroidota > Bacteroidia > Bacteroidales > JAEINX01 > JAEINX01. Next base: position 31,715 of record JAEINX010000024.1, read on the forward strand.
TTGAAATATTTTCAGCTTCGGCTTCGTAAGTCAAACCAATTCTATGACGCATAACATCGTTAGCCACTGCCCGAATATCTTCGGGAATTACATATCCGCGCCGTTTGAGAAATGCATAAGCTTTTGCTGCAAGAGCGAGGTTGATGCTTGCACGCGGTGAAGCACCGTAATTTATCAAACCATCGAATTTTTTCAATTTATATTCAGCCGGATAACGTGAAGAAAAAACAATGTCTGTAATATAGTTTTCAATTTTTTCATCAAGATAAACTTCTCGCACTATCTCTCTTGCTTTAATAATATCGGTAGTTTTTAAAACCGAATTAGTAGTAACAATCGTATTTGTAATATTTTGCCTGATGATTGCCTTTTCTTCTTCTTTTTCGGGATAACTGATAACCACTTTTAACATAAAACGGTCAACCTGAGCTTCAGGCAAAGGGTAAGTTCCTTCCTGTTCGATTGGATTTTGAGTTGCCAGAACAAGGAAAGGTTCGGTTAAAGGATAAGTTTTGTCTCCGATAGTAACCTGCCGTTCCTGCATAGCTTCAAGCAAAGCACTTTGAACTTTAGCAGGCGAGCGGTTGATTTCGTCGGCAAGAACAAAATTTGCAAAAATAGGCCCCTTTCTTACAACAAATTCCTCTTTTTTCTGACTATAGATCAAGGTACCGATTAAATCGGCAGGTAAAAGGTCGGGGGTAAATTGTATTCGGCTGAACTTTGCTTCAATTGATTTTGCAAGTGATGTGATGGCTAATGTTTTGGCAAGGCCGGGAACTCCTTCAAGTAAAATATGTCCGTTCGACAACATTCCAATCAAAAGACGTTCTATCATGTGTTTTTGCCCTATTATCACTTTGTGCATTTCCATGTTGAGGATATCAACAAAAGCACTTTCTTTTTCTATTCTTTCGTTTAATTCTTTAATATTAGTTTGCATAATAGTACTTTAAATTTTTAATCTTTTAAACGCAAATATAAATCATCATATTTTATGATTTTCGGAGCTTTATGTTAAAATATGTTAAACCTTGTGTTAAGAATTGTTAATTGAAAATGGTGGATATTTCTTATAATAAAAATTAGTTCAAAATTCAATGTAGATAAAGGATTCCATCTTTTGAAAAGATGGGATCCTTTGTAAAAAAAATTGTTAGCTATTTTCCCATTTTTTAGGATTTTGTGAAGTGTGAAATATAGCTACAATTGTAATGATTTCTTTTTCAAATTTATAATGTATTCCGTAGGGGAATCTTTTAAGAAAAACAACACGAATATTATTATATCGGACTTGAATTTTATTTGGATTATGATGTATAAATCTTCTTACAGCTTGTAATTCATTTATAAAACTTAGTGCTAAACCTATCTGAATATCTTTATACCATTTAATGGCCTCTTCAATATCCTTTTCTGTTTCAGGAGTAGTTATTATTTTATAAGTCATACTTTTCTTCCAGCCTATCTAACATTGTATCAAAATCAATAGCACTTCCAGGATTTTTTTCTAATTCTTTCAATCTTTTATTCACCTCTTCTTTTTGCCACTGTGGAATATCAATATTATCTGCTTGTAAATTTTTGAGTTTCCTGATTAAAGAAATATCCTGCAATTGAGTAATCCAAGTTATAAGACTCAACTTATCTGTTTGTATGTCTTGTATATTCATTATATCAAGTTTAAATATGTATTAAAAAAACCTGAATTAAAATTCTGTTCAAATTTAGTAGTTTTTTTGTAATGATAAAAAAATGTTTTTCCAATTAAATTATCAACAGGAATTAAAAACTTCGTATTTTAGAGTTTTTATTAACCAAAGAAATATTATTAAATATGAGTGTTTATCAGGAATTTAAAAAATTTGCTTTACGCGGTAATGCTATCGACATGGCTGTAGGTATTGTAATTGGTGCAGCTTTTGGTAAAATTATCAGTTCGTTAGTTACAGATATAATTATGCCTTTTATTGGAGTAATTACCGGGGGTATGGATTTTTCGGATTTAGGAGTTACCATTAAAGCTGCTACAGAAACATCGGAAGCAATAGTGATTAAATACGGATTATTTATTAATACGATTATCAGTTTCGTTCTAATTGCAATTTCAGTTTTTCTTTTGATACGACAAATCAATAAATTGCATAAGAAAAAGGAAACTAAGCCAAAAGCAACTCCTGAAGAAATTTTATTATTGAGAGAAATTAGAGATTCCTTAAAAAAATAAACACCAAAAATGAAAATCAGAAAAGCAATTTTTGACGACATTATTTCAATAAATAACATTTATAATCAATCAATTTCTTCAAATATTTCAACTGCCGATATTTTACCGACACCCATCTCAAAAAGAAAAAAATGGTTTAAAGATCATGTAAAAGAAAACTATCCGATCTTTGTTGCTGAAATAAATAATGAAGTAATAGGGTGGATTTCATTGAGCCCTTATCGCCCTGGCAGACTTGCTTTGAAACAAACGGCAGAAGTAAGTTATCTCATTAGAAAAGATTATCAAAAAATTGGTATTGGTACGAAGTTAATGAATCTAATCATTGAAAAATCATCCCAATATGGGTTTAAAAATATTTTTGCAATACTTCTCGATCGAAATATTGCAAGCATTAAACTTTTAGAAAATATGGGATTTGAGAAATGGGCATTTCTTCCAAAAGTAGCTAATTTTGATGGTATTGAATGCGGACAATTTTATTATGGGAAAAGAATTTGTGATTAATTTTTCAATCGCATGTTAAACGATAACCGCTTCCATGGATGTTAATAATTTCAATTGAATTATCTTTCTTAAAATATTTTCTTAGTTTCGTAATAAACACATCCATGCTTCTTGTGGTAAAGTAGTTATCATCGCCCCATATGGTTTTCAGGGCTTTTTCGCGTGGCAGAATCTCATCAACATGAAGACACAGAAGCTTTAATAATTCTGCTTCTTTTGGCGAAATCCTTGTCTTTTTTTCATTAAAGTAAATAGTTCTCAAAATATAATTGAAAGTATATTTCCCAATTCTAAAGAAATCTTTACTTATTTGGTTTTTAGGGATTTTATTTCTTTTCAAAATAGCATTAATTCTACAAAGCAAAACTTCCGAGTCGAAAGGTTTTGTAATATAATCGTCTGCACCAATTTTAAAACCTTTCAAAATATCTGATTTTAATGATTTTGCGGTGAGAAAAATCAAGGGAATTTCTTGATTAATACTTCTCAACTGCCTTGCAATTTCAAAACCATCAATGTTTGGGAGCATCACATCAAGGATACAGATGTCAAATTTTTCTTTATTGAATTCCGAAATGGCATTAATTCCATCATCAATCCATGTAACAAGGTAGCGATGGATTTCTAAATAAGATTTTAGCACCGCCCCAAAATTATTGTCGTCCTCAACAAGGAAAACTTTAAATTGTTTTTCCATTTCTATTAATATTAAAGGGCAGGAAAATCTCAAATTTACTTCCTTTTCCTACCTCACTTTTTACCAAAATATTTCCATTAAGGGCTTTTATAATTGCTTTCACATAACATAGTCCCAATCCGAATCCTTTAATATTATGAACATTACCCGTTGAGACTCTGTAAAATTTGTCAAAGATTTTGTTCTGAATTTCTTTCGACATTCCAATTCCTTTATCTTCAACCGAAATAATGATACCCGAGGAATTATTTCTTGTTTTCACACAAATTTCAGGTGAATCATTCGAGTATTTATTTGCATTGTCAAGAAGGTTGAAAATTACATTCGCAAAATGTACTTTGTCAAGATAAAATTCATGTTTTTGAGCCATTAATTCTATAAATATCAATCCTTTTCGGTTTTCAAGCTGAAGCTTAATATTTTTCACGGCTGTCTTGATTACTTCATGTACATCAGTCAATTGTTTTTGAAAATCAATTTCCTTTTTGTCAATCAACGACATCTGAAGCACATTTTCAACCTGTGAATTCATTCTTTTGTTCTCTTCCTTTATAATTTCTGAAAAGTATTTAATCTGTTTTTTGTCGTCAATTATTTGAGGATTATTAATTGAATCTACAGCCAAAGAAATTGTGGCAATAGGAGTCTTAAATTCATGGGTCATATTGTTAATGAAATCCGATTTAATTTCGGAAATCTTTTTCTGCTTCAATATTATTTTTATTGTAATTGAAAAGGTTATAAGAATTATCAGTGTAAAGAGTACAGAGCCAATAAGCAACAGTGCAATTGATCTGAAAATATGATTATTTTTATTGGGAAACTGCAAAAACAGAATATTTGAATTTTCAATAATATCTATGGGAAATAAATTTGCCATATATTTTGGTTCAGGACTGTCTTTTGAAAAACCTTTCGATATAAACACAAAAGATGAGTCGTTTTCAGAATCTGAAATTGCAAATTCATAATCAAGATTAATATTCATTTTATTAAGCTCATTATATAAAACCGTATCAATTTTCTCTGTTTTTATTCGTGATCTAAATGGTTGATCTTGTGCTTCATATTCAAACAATAATTGATTGACTACATTACTTAGTTTGTCTGCTTCGTATTTAATCCGTTTTATTTTTTTTTCCTTTAAAAGATTATTATCTGAAATTATAATCCTTTCAAAAACACTAATTTCCTTATCAGTATCTATTGAAAACACCGAACTCAGTGAATAAAAAGGCCTAAATTGCATTGAGTTAGAATCCAAAGAAATTACAAGCTCTCTATTATAATTATTTTTATTGTTAAAGGTGTCGGGATAATAAATTACAAATTTGCCATTTAGATGATTTAATGCGTCTTTAGTTTCAAGCTTCACAACTGTCGATCGAAGCGCCTCATTAACAGCTCGGTCAAACAGTTCTTCTTTTTCTTCAATTACATTTTTCATCCAAAATAATTGAACAATGATAATTCCAATCAATGAAATACTCATCAAAAATATTATCACAACTATTTGTTTTCTATTCACGATTCAAAGGTAGAAAATATTGATTTGATGGCGAAAACTTTAACTTTCCTTAACTTTATTTAACCTACCTTTAACTATTAAGCATTTGAAGTCTTGATAGTTTTGTTTTGAAATTTAAAATTAACTTAAAACATTAAAAATGAAAAGATTTAATTTATTTACTTTATTAACAATCAACATCATTGCCGGATGTTTCTTATTTCAAACTTCATCCACAGCTCAGGAAGTAAAAAAAACAAAAGAAATTATTTTAATTACAGAAGAGGGCGATATAGATGATGACGATTTAAAAACATTTTCTTTTTCGATTATTGATGATGAATTCGCCGGAGAAAATCTCATTCAATTTACATTAAATAATGATTTTAGCGACAGTTCAATTAATGCCCTGAAAGAAAAATTATTAAAACATGGAGTCGATATTGATGTATCTAAAGACAATGATTTTGTTAAAATTTTCATTAATTCGGACACATTAAATTTATCAGGTGAAAGCCGCACAAAAGTCATTAAAAGGATAAAAAATTGTGATGGTGATTCGACAACTCAATTAAAATATATAGTATCTGATGACAAAGATGGCAAAAAAATTATTGAGAACGAATTAATTTTTGATGAATTTTTGGTGACAGCCGTTTCTTCCAAAGGATGTTATAAAAATCTGATTCTTAAATACTGTTTTGATTCAAAAGATGATTCTGATATTGGAAAACGTATAAAAAAGAAAATTAAAAGTCTGAATTTAATGTCGTTAGCCGAGAAAGATAGCTGTTTAAGTTTCGTATTAAAGTGCGATGAAAACGGAGTAGAAAGAATTGAAACGATTGAATTGAAAATAGAAAAAGATTGTGATGGAAAAACTTTTCATATTTATTCATCTGATGATGAGGAAATAAACCTCGATGGGAATTGTAAAATTATTATTTATGATGATGAGGATTGCAAATCAAAAATTGAGATTTATGTTACTGATGATGAACCGGACGATGCAATTAAAGATTTAGATAAAAAAAGAAAGAGAAAAGATAAAAAGAAGAAAGCCGCCAAAACAGAATAAATACAATATTTAATAATATAAAATTATTATTGTAATCCCCACTAATAAAAGCTGATAACCTACTCTAAACAATTGAATGACCTGTCTGGGCAATAGCTCAGGCAGGTTTTCTGTTTTACGACATCGAATAATCAGTTAATGAATTTCATTAATGATGTTCTGTATTTCAACGGTTTTTTCCGGTTTTTCAATGGTCATATAGGATTACAAATTAAACTTTTGTTCTAATAATTATTATTTATATTTTTGTAAAAAATAAATGTTATGCAAGCAGCTATCATAAATAGTAACTCAAAAGCAGATTTAAACCTTCTACTTGAAATTGCAAAAAAATTAAATATTAATGCAAAACTTCTCTCAGAAACTGATATTGAAGAAATTGGACTGTTAAATGCAATAAAACAAGGCAGAACAGGTGAATTTGTTGATACAGAACAATTCCTTAAAAAACTCCGTGAATGATCATTAAGATTGATAAAAGATTATCGTATTGGGATTTGTATTGAGGGTAATACAGTTGAATTTATTCGATTCCTTCATCGTAAAGATATTTATAAATATTTTCCAAAATAGATACTACTTTAATTTTCAATTATCCATTATAATTCAACTGTATTTCAATAGTATTCCTATTGCATTTCAATCGTACACCATTCTCCCGCTTTTTCAAAAAAGATATTAACAACCGGCGTTTGATAAATAATTCAAAAAGCATCAAAATTTATTATTGTTATGAGTATTTTTGCAGCTTAAAAAAATAATATGCCGGAGAGTTATAATGACGAAAGTGTAAAATCACTTGATTGGAAGGAACATATAAGATTACGTCCAGGAATGTATATCGGAAAGCTCGGCGATGGAGCTTCCCCCGATGATGGAATTTATGTACTTATCAAAGAAATCATTGATAATTCTATTGATGAGTTTGTGATGGGACATGGTAAAAACATCGAACTAAATATTGTTGGCCGTGAAGTTATTATCAGGGATTACGGCAGAGGAATGCCTTTGGGAAAAGTAGTCGATTGTGTATCAAAAATCAATACCGGAGCAAAATACGATTCAAAAGTTTTTAAGAAAGCGGTTGGGCTTAATGGCGTTGGTGCTAAAGCCGTTAATGCCATGACATCATTTTTTAAAGCACAATCAATCAGAGAAGGAAAAACAAAGATAGTTGAATTCAACAGAGGTAAAATTATCAAGGATCTGCCCCTGCAAGCCTGCGAAGAAAAACCCGGAACAATAATAAGTTTCCTCCCCGACACCGAAATTTTCGGAAATTTTCATTACATCTCCGAATACATCGAAAAAATGCTATGGAATTATGCATTTCTTAACAATGGTTTATCGATGTGGTTCAATGGCGAACGCTTTCATGCAAAAAACGGTTTATTAGACCTTTTGCAAAGAAATATCAATGGCAACGGAGGAGTTATTTATCCTATTATTCATATTAAAGAAGATGACCTTGAGTTTGCATTTACACATAGTTCAAAGCAATATGGCGAAGAATATTATTCGTTTGTGAACGGGCAAAATACTACTCAGGGTGGAACGCATCAAGCTGCCTTTCGTGAAGCAATAGTAAAGACTATCAGAGAGTTTTACAATAAAGATTTTGAAACAAGCGATGTGCGTTCATCAATTCTGGCGGCAATAAGCATTAAGATTGAGGAACCGGTATTTGAATCTCAAACTAAAACAAAATTGGGTTCAAGTCATATTTCTCCCGAAGGCATGACTATCAGAAATTACATCAACGACATAGTCAAACGTAATCTTGATAATTATCTTCATAAAAATCCCGAGACTGCCGAGGCTCTGTTAATGAAAATTCAGCAATCGGAAAAGGAAAGAAAAGAGATGGCCGGAATTAAAAAACTGGCAAAAGAAAGTGTAAAAAAGGCAAGCCTTCACAATAAGAAACTCCGTGATTGTAAGGTTCATTTAAATTCAAATCACGAAAACCGGCTTGAATCCACATTATTTATTACCGAGGGTGATTCGGCAAGCGGCTCAATAACCAAATCAAGGAACGTTAGAACACAAGCTGTTTTTAGCCTTAAAGGAAAACCTCTGAATTGTTATGGCTTAAGCAAAAAAATTGTTTACGAAAATGATGAATTTAACTTGCTTCAATCAGCATTAAACATTGAAGATGGTTTGGATAATCTTCGTTATAACAACATCGTGATAGCTACCGATGCCGATGTCGATGGCATGCATATCAGGCTTTTATTACTTACTTTTTTCTTGCAGTTTTATCCTGACCTCGTCAAAAGCGGCCATCTATATATTCTTCAGACTCCGCTTTTCAGAGTAAGAAACAAGCAAAAAACCTTTTACTGCTACTCTCAAAAGGAAAAAGAAAAAGCAATATTTAAGACTGGGAAAAATCCAGAGATTACACGCTTTAAAGGACTTGGTGAAATTTCACCCGGTGAATTCAAGCATTTTATAGGAGCCAATATCCGCCTTGACCCTATTTTGCTTAAACGGACATCTTCCATAGCTGAAATTCTTTCATTTTATATGGGAAAGAACACTCCTCAGCGACAGCTTTTTATAATTGATAATCTTAAAGTTGAAGAGGATATTATTGATAAGGTGGCTTAGGGGTTTATTAAGATAACAAAAAGTTCGCAATTTGGGAATTTAATTTTGTAGCATTTTTTTATCAGTTTTTTTTAATATTTCAAGTCCAAACCTTTTTTTATTACACTTAATGATGTGGAATTTTTCTTTTGATTTTTCTATTTCAATTTTTTTGTTTTATTGTCAAAATAAAAATCTTTATCAACATTTTTCTTGAATTTCTTTAATTCGCTTATGTGAATAAAGTTGCTTTCTATTATTTTTAATGGAACAATATAAAGGTATTCTGGTGAGTCGGCTTCTCCTCCAATACCGATCGCAATAAAAACAGGAATTTTCTTGTTTTTTTCATAATTCTTATATCGATTAAATTGGTCTTTATTTGCAAACTCTATTCCATTCTTATAGAAATTTTGTCTCCACTTACATTCAACTGCGAAATTAGAAATCTTTTCTTTTAAACTAAACTCTAATAGTATGTCTGGTTGGGGTGTTGTCTCAGCATAAATACCATTTACATATTTATCACCAGCCCATTCTTTAATTCGAAAAAATTGTTTATTAAATTTTTGTACTATGAATTTTTCAAAATCATCTCCCTTTTTCTTTTTGTAGTCAATTAGTTCTGTTTCTGATTTTGTTTTTAATTCAGATAAATTTTTCTCAGCATTTCTAATAATTTCTTTATAGTCAAGTTTTTGTCCTATTGCCATTTTCTTAATTATTGTTCGTTCATTGTTCGTTAAAATCCCGTCAGCAATAGCCATTTCAATAATTTTATCTAATTCGTTGCTTTTATTTTTTTGTTCATTTAAATCATTTCCGTTCTCTTTTTGCTGATTTTCTTTACTTGAATAATTATAAATAATTATTCCTACGACAAATACTATAATTCCAATTGTCATTAATATTATTCCTGTCATTCTATTCATATTATAATTTTACAAATTCCCATCTTACTGATTTCAGGAATTTATTCATTCCTCCTAAAATCATCCCCTAAAATATTTTAATAGAACTTTTCCAAAGTTAACAAAATATATTTCATATTTAGTTATAAGCATAAAAAAATAACCAAAAAATTAAAACAAAGAAATAAAAAAAAATACTTTTATTTTTATTCAGGCAAACTTGTTAATAATCGCGATGAATTGTAAACAATCAAAATATCAAGAAGTTTCTTATTCACTATTTTATAAACTATTCGATAATTCCCACGAATTAATTACCTGATGTTTATGTTCTCAAATTCCGGAACAACCCGCCCCATTAGTGGATACTGACTCAAAATATCGGGATAATCAAACAAATCATTAACAACTATTTCAGCATATTTCACGCTATCCTTTTCGATATAATCACCTATTTCATTTAGATTTTCGATAGCGTAATCAGTCCACCTTACTTCAACCATTTTGATAATTTATCCTTGGCCTTTTCTTTGTTATTCACTAATCCCATTTCAGATTGCTTTAATCCTTTCTCAACTTTTTCGATAAATAACAAGCTGTCTATAAGCTGGTCTATTGAAAAATTCTCCGGCAATTTATCAACGGTGCTATATACTTGTGTTTTAGTCAGCATAATAGTTTACTCTTAATCTGTTATAATGCAAATATACGCACAAAACCAATAACTTTCTCAAAAAGAAATATTTTTTTTCTCATTGTTCTTCTTTCGAATTACGGCTAAAATTTATTTTGATGTCCTGAAAGAATGGAAAGATATAATATATTTAGGAACATTAACATTCGATAAATTTGTTATTGTTCTTAATTTCCTACTTTCACCCTAAACAAACTTCTCCCTTTTCTGTAAATTGATCATTGCCCAGAGAAGTGAAATTACCGATCCGATAACAAGCATCAGCCGATTTTGATAAAGGATGTTTTTCCAAACCGTATGACTTATATCTGTCGGGACATTAAAAGGATTTAGAAAAATATTCCATTTACTGTGCTCTAAAGGCTCGTCCATAATAAAAAAGAATAAGCCGATTATTACCATAATCACGGCTGTTCCGCTTGCGTTTTTTACTAAGGTTGAAAATAAAAATGACAGGCTTGCTAGAAAAAATAATGGGTACATGAGTTCATAAATCATATAAAAAACCGGAACACGCACTACTGCAAATATTGAGAACCAAGCCATAAACACAAGGATAACAAACAATAACACCATACTTATTACAAAACGCACAAGATAAACTTTGTAGCGATAATTCGGTATTCCGAAAACAATTTCGAGCATACGCGAATCTTTATCATTTTGAATATTGAAAATAACGGGATAGAATAAAATCAAAATACCCGGGAAAATCAGAGTACCAAAAATGTCTTCATCACTCGGATTTGAATCAGAGAACAGCATTATCCCGATTACCATCAAAAAAAATGCAAATGCAGCAACCAAAAAGTAAATAAATTTATTTGCAAACACTATTTTTAGGTTATAAATTATGCTGCTATATATTAGTTGGAGTCGGTCTTTTTGTTTCATGGGTTTAGGGTTTTGATCAATATATTCTGA
>JAEINX010000025.1 GCA_016342645.1 Bacteroidales bacterium
TTTGGAGATTGCAAACCTGTAGGAGATAATATTCGTGAATTAAAAATAAATTGTGCTATGGGCTATAGAGTTTATTTTAATGAAAAAAATGGAAAAATAGTTCTTCTGCTAATTGGTGGTAACAAATCTACTCAAAAGAAAGACATTGAAAAGGCAAAAGAGATTTTGAAAAAAAATAAAAAATAGAGATATGAAAACTTCAAAATTTGACATCGCAGATTATTTAGATAGTAATGAAATGATTGTAGAATATCTTAATGCTGTATTAGAAGAAGGGGATAATTCAGATGTTGTTGCAGCAATTGGTTATATTGCAAAATCAATTGGAATGACAAAAATTGCAGATGAAACTGGACTAAGTAGACCAAGTTTATACAAAGCTTTATCAGATGGAGCAAAACCTCAATTTGGAACTATAATGAAAGTGTTAAGAGCAATCGGAGGACATATAAGAATAAATCCATTACCTACTTAAAAAAACCCTGCTACCGCACGATAATATCTTGTAATGGAGAAGAAGGAATTTTAAAAAATGTATTTGTTGTTAAATAAAACCACACGATACAATCGTGCGGTAATGGGGCTTTTTCGGTTAATAAAGTTTGAATGATTTTTAATCACTTGGATTTCACTCAAAAATCTTATTAATCTTGTTTCTGGCTTCCAACTTTTGCTGCAATGAATTGCCTGTTCATTCTTGCAATGTTTGTAACCTTAATTCCTTTTGGGCATTCGGCTTCACAAGCATAAGTGTTAGTGCAATTACCAAAACCAAGCTCGTCCATTTTTGAGACCATTTTTTGAACTCTTTGCATTCCTTCAATTTTTCCTTGTTCGAGTAATGCAAACTGAGAAATTTTTGCCGAAACAAATAACATGGCAGAAGCATTTTTACAAGCAGCAACACAAGCACCGCATCCAATACAAGAAGCTGAATCAAAGGCTTCGTCGGCATGTTCTTTATTAACCAAAATAGCATTCGAGTCTTGTGCCGATCCTGTATTTACCGAAATAAATCCTCCGGCAGCCATAATTTTATCAAAAGCATTTCTATCAACAATTAAGTCTTTAATAACCGGAAAAGCTTTAGCACGCCAGGGTTCTACAACTATGGTTTCTCCATCGGTAAACGATCGCATGTGTAGTTCACAAGTGGTTGTCCTTTCACCCTTTCCGTGTGGATGTCCATTAATATACAAACTGCAACATCCGCAAATACCTTCACGACAATCATGCTCGTAAGCCACCGGATTATCACCATTAATGATTAGTTTTGTATTTAAAGCATCAAGCATTTCAAGAAACGACATTTCGGGCGAGACATCCTCAAGTGAATAGTCCATAAATTTACCCTTTGCTTTTGGATTTTCTTGTCGCCAGATTTTGAGTTTTATATTCATGATTTATTATTTTATGGTTCTATGGTTTTATGGTTATATTGATAATTTTAAATTCGTTATTTTTATTTGACTATTAATTTCTTTTGGTAATTTTGTTAATTCTTTTAAAATGTGATCATACACTTCTTTTGTTAATAGCTTTCGCACTTTCCCTTTTTCGTTCCAATCAAATGATTCCTTAGCAGAACCAGAACTTATATGATAAAATCTAATTTTGTCTTTCTTATGATATCTCCCAAATCCTTCAGCAATATTTGCTGAAATTGAATCAACCGCATCAACAAACTGAGCACCTATTGTCTTTTTTGCAAAGTAATCCCATTTAATTACAATGTTCCAAACATAATTACTTAAATTAAACGCAATTTTATAAGCAGTTACATCATTTAACAATAAATATTTATCTTTCATACAATTTCATTCTATCTAAGTAACAGGTCAACCATAAAACCATTCAGCAATAAAACAATTTACAAATTACTTATAATCCCTAACTTTAACCTCAACATATTTATATTTAAGATCTTCTTTATGTAATTCTGGCTTTTGGTCAGAGCCTTTATATTCCCATGCAGCAACATAAGAGTATTTTTCATCGTTACGTTTGGCTTCGCCACCTTCGGTTTGGCTTTCTTCTCTGAAATGTGCACCACATGATTCATTTCTGTTTAAAGCATCGATTATCATCAGTTTCCCGATTTCAAAGAAATCGGCAACCCTAACTGCTTTTTCCAGTTCCTGATTTAGTTCATCAGCAATTCCCGGAACTTTTACATCATTCCAAAATTCTTTTTCCAATTCATCAATTAATTTCATTCCCTTTTTCAAGCCTTCTTCATTACGAGCCATACCACAATAATCCCATAAAATCAGGCCAAGTCGTTTATGAAACGATTTAACGGTTTGTTTTCCATTAACAGAAAGCAATTTGTCTATCCTTTCTTTAGCTGCTTTTTCTGCTTTTTCAAAATCTTCAGTATTAGTATCAAATCTTGGAATCCTGATTTGATCGGCAAGATAATTTGTAATTGTATTTGGAATAATGAAGTAACCATCTCCAGAACATTGCATCAACGAACTTGCACCAAGACGGTTTGCCCCGTGATCGGAAAAGTTTGCCTCGCCAATAGCGAATAAGCCGGGAATTGTTGTCATCAAATTATAATCGACCCAAAGTCCGCCCATTGTATAATGTCCGGCCGGATAAATTCTCATAGGCTCTTTATATGGATTAATTCCGGTAATTTTTTCATACATTTCGAAAAGATTACCATATTTATTTTCAATAGCTTTTTCACCTTGTTTTGCAATAGCATCTTTAAAATCAAGATTTACCGATAAACCTGTATCACCGACTCCATAACCGGCATCACATCTTTCTTTAGCTGCTCGTGAACCTACATCTCTCGGCACAAGATTTCCGTAGGCAGGGTATCTTCTTTCCAAATAATAATCTCTTTCTTCTTCGGGAATATCATTAGCAGGCCTTTTGTCTCCCTTTTTTTTCGGAACCCAAACTCTGCCGTCATTTCTTAAGGATTCTGACATTAGAGTTAATTTTGACTGATAATCGTTTAATACAGGGACACTCGAAGGGTGTATTTGAATAAAACTCGGATTTCCCCAGAATGCACCTTTTTTATAAGCTGCCCAGGCAGCAGACCCGTTTGAATTAACAGCGAGGGTTGAAAGATAGTAAACCGTTCCGTATCCTCCGGTAGCAAGAATTACAGCATGAGCCGAATGTCTTTCAATTTCTCCCGTAACTAAATTTCTTGCAATAATTCCTCTCGCTTTTCCGTCAACAAGAACAAGGTCTAACATTTCTCTCCGACTATACATTTTTACAGTTCCTTTGTTGATTTGTCGGCATAATCCCGAGTAAGCACCTAATAAGCATTGCTGTCCTGTTTGTCCTTTTGCATAAAAAGTTCTTGAAACCTGAACTCCACCAAATGAACGGTTATCAAGTGTTCCTCCATAATCACGTGCAAATGGAACACCCTGAGCAGTAAGCTGGTCAATTGTTTCATTACTTACTTCTGCAGCTCTGTAAACATTTGCTTCCCTGGCTCTGTAATCCCCACCTTTTATCATATCATAAAACAAACGATATGTGCTGTCGCCGTCGTTTTTATAATTTTTTGCTGCATTTATTCCACCTTGAGCTGCAACCGAGTGTGCTCTTCGCGGAGTGTCCTGAAAACAAAAAACTTTTACATTATATCCTAATTCACCGAGTGATGCAGCTGCCGCAGAGCCTGCAAGGCCTGTTCCAACTAAAATTATATCCAGTTTCTTTTTGTTTGCCGGATTTACTAAATTCATAGAGGCTTTATATTTCGACCACTTTTCTGCTAATGGTCCCTCCGGTATTTTTGCGTCAAGTTTTGTCATTATATTTTGTATTTTATAATCAAATTAAAAAATCACTTTATTATCCGAAAATCATGAAATAGATTGGGATAATTGAATAACCAATTGCAATAAAAAAAGCATAAACAGTTCCAAGAGCTTTTATGAATGGGGTATATTTACTGTGGTTCAAACCAAGAGTTTGAAAAGCTGATTGAAATGCATGATTAAGATGGATGCCAAGAATAATAAATGCAACGATATACAATATCGAATAAATAAAATCATTAGTAAACAAATACTTTGCTATGCTGTAGAAGTGCTCGTCCTGAGGTAGAGGAATTTTCGTTACAGGATAACTTACCCATCCTAATTTAATAAAGTAAAACTGATAAAAATGTAATAAGAGAAACAAGAATATCAATAAGCCCGAGTAAATTATATACTTTGACAAAAAGGAGGTTTTTGACTTAGTAAATACTTTATAGGCATGTCCCCTTGCTTTCCAGTTTTGAAGTTGTAAAATAATTGCAAATATAATATGAACTATAAATGCTGCAAATAATACAATCTCAAAAGCTTTAATAAAAAGATTGGTACCCATAAAATGGGCAGCTTCCGTAAAGATTTCTTCATGGTCTTTGTGTATCGGTAAAAGAAATAGATTTATTCCGAGATGAACAAGAAGAAAACAAATCAAAAATAAGCCTGCAACCGCAAGAATTATTTTTTTTGTAATAGATGGAATTGATAAAGTTGAATTAATCATAAGAATTTTATTTATTCAAAAAAAACATACAAACTCTCAATTTTTACAAACAATTATTATATATTTCATACAATTTGTAAAAATAATGGCAAAAATAGGATATAATTATTAATATGTCTAATTAATATTAATACTATCGTTAATTTTTAAACGTTTTAAATAATGTTTCAATGAGAATTATAAACTCACACAAAAAAAATGCTTTTCCTGATAATGTTATCTATGGGTTTTGGTTTTAAATCTCAGGCAATTAACACCTTTCGTGTGTTTTACGGCATTAAGTTTTGCCTAGACTAATTGCCTTCCACCAAATATTCCTTCATTTGTGATGTTTGTGGATATGAAAAAAGCTCATCAGGCCTACCTTGCTCGATTATTTCGCCGTAATTCATAAAAACCACATTATCAGCTAAGCGTTGAGCTTGTCGCAAAACGTGAGTTACTAAAATTAAAGTGTAATGTTCTTTTAATTTTCTGAAAAGGTTTTCAATAATTTTGCTTGAAACAGGGTCTAAAGCCGAAGTTGGTTCATCAGCCAGAATAATGTGAGGTTTTACAGCTAAGCCTCGGGCGAGACATAATCGTTGTTGCTGTCCGATTGAGAGACTGTCGGCGGAACTATTCAAGCGATCTTTTACTTCGTTCCATAAACCAACTTCTCTTAATTTTGTTTCTACATTAAAATCAATTAGTTTCTTGTTTTTAATGCCTTTTAACTTTATTCCATATGCAACATTTTTGTAAATAGAAACTGGCAAAGGATAAGGTTTTTGAGATAATAATCCCATTTTTTGTCTTATAAGAGGAACGTTTCTTTGGGTATTTAAAATGTCATCTTTTTCTATATAAATATTCCCACTAACTTTAAGTTCTTTATAAAGATCGGTAAGTTTATTAATTGATTTTAATAAAGTTGTTTTTCCACAACCTGAAGGCCCCAGTAAAACCGTTATCTTGTTTTTAGGTATCTCAAGATTAATATTTTTTAAAATATGATGATTTTTTGCGTGAACATTTAAATCTTTAATCTGTAATATTGATTCTTGCCTTTTTAATTTAATTATCGGAGTTCTGGCAAACGTCTTAGTAAATGTTTCTGAAATTACAGCATTCATAATGATTATTATTTAAGGTTTGATTTAGAATATTTTTTTGAAAAGCCCCTCGCTGTTAAACTGATAATTAAAATAATTATAGTTAGAATAGCAGCTGCCGCATAGGCACGTTCTCGCACTTCCGGAATCGGCGAACTAAGTTGAAAAAAAATTGCAAGAGGCAGTGTTGCTGCGGGTTCATCGAGATGTGTAGGGATTAGGTCAGTGTATCCGGCTGTAAATAATATTGAAGCAGCATCACCAATGCCACGCCCGAATGCAAGCAAAACTGCTGTGATGAAGCCTGAAAAGCCTTGTTTAAACATAACTTTAAAAGCCATTTCGGTTCGTGTTGAACCAAGTGCCAGCGATGCTTCATGTAAACCTTTGGGAATAGTACTTAATACTTCATCAAATGTGCGTATTATTATTGGAGTAATTAGAAAAGCTACTGTAATTATACCAGCCAGTAATGAAGCATTCATACCTAAAAAAAGCATTAGGGTAAAACCAAAAGCACCGTAAACAATCGAAGGTATTCCCCAAAGAGCATCAAGAAAATATCGAATAGTATTTTGTATGCGCTTGTATCTTACCAAGTGCACATTTATATATAATGCAGCCGGGATGCCAATTAAAATAGCAATGAATGTAGCCCCAAAAGCAATATATAATGAACCGACAATTGCATTTAATACACCACCTTCGCCACCGTAATAGTAACCCCCTTTAGGAGTTTTAATTATCATATCAAGAGATAAAGCACCAAAGCCCTTAACGAAAATTATTATAATTATGAATCCAAGAATTGCAATGAGCGAATAAGTAGCAAATCCTGAAAGAAATTTAAAAAATAATTCTTCTATTTCTTTTTGTTTATTCATTGACTTTGGGTTTTATGAATAAAATATCTGAAAACGAGATTAATCACCAATACTACTACTAATAAAATGAATGCAGCAAACATCAAAGCTGAGTCATACATGGGAATAGAAAGCATTTCACCGTAATTGTTTGCAATTAGTGCAGGTAGCGGGTATCCGGCTTCAAACGGATTAAATGATAATTGAACCATATTTCCAACCACCATCATTACAGCCAAAGTTTCTCCAAATGCTTTTGCAATACCAAGCCCAAAGGATGATATTATTCCGGGATAACTTTTTTTTATAACAACATGTTTTACCGATTCCCAGCTTGTTGCACCAAGAGATAATGATGCTTCTTTTAATCCGATAGGTACGGTGTTAAAAGTTTCTATCAGCATATTAAGCATATAAGGAATGCACATTACGGCTAAAACAATTCCTCCGGCCAAAATTGAATAGCCCGATGATTTTATATTTATTAAAGGAGCCAAAACATCACTTACAAAAGGAACGATTATTATAATTCCCCACATTCCATAAATTACAGATGGGATTCCGGCTAATATATCAATTACCGGATGCATTAATTGTATCAATCGTTTGGATGAAAATTGTGTTAAATAAATAGCGGCAAATAAACAAATCGGAGCTGCAAAAAGAAAAGATAAAACAGTAACATACAGGGAACTAAAAATAAAAGGCCAAAAACCAAAATTACCATTACAAGGTGACCAATCAGTAGAAACAATTAATTGATATAATGATTGTGATTCAAAAATCGGGCTTGCTTTCAGATATAAAGCTATTCCAATAACTAAGGGCAGAGAAAGAATGATTACTAATGTAATTAGCATCCATGTCCCCGACAGCCGATTTAAAAAAACACGTTTTAATATCATTTATTATTTTAACTTTTTTAAATATTGATTAATTTTATCTTGTGTAATTGGCACATATCCTGCTTCTTTAACAAATTTTTGTCCGGCAGTGAGCGTCCATTTTATAAAAGCAAGAATTTCTTGCTTTTGAGGTTTACCTTTTGCTACAAAATAAAGCTCACGAGCGGGGGGTGAAGGATAACTGCCATCTGCTATTGCTTTTAAAATAGAATCGAATGAATTATAAAAATCTTCCTCGGGGTCAATTTTACCATTCCCATTAAGGTCGATGGGGATAATTTCAATCCCGGGACGTTTTTTTCCGGTTTTAATATCATAGATATAAGCAGTATTATTATAAGCTATTCCAAGCGGATTTTTGCTAACTACATCTGCTAAAGCGGGGTCTCCGTGAATGCCAATGCCTTTTAAATCTTCTTGTTTTGCCGAAAAATATTTTGCCCATGTACCTGCAGCACCGCATGCATCCGAACGGGTGAAGACCATAATTTCTTTTGAATCACCACTTACATTTAGCAACTCACCCCAATCTGTAATTGTACCTTTGATATAAATTTCAATGAATTCCTCTTTTTTTAACCCGCGTTTTTTTAATGTTTCCAAAAACGGATTATCAGCACTAATGGTGGGTAAAACAGCATCCTTACACAAACCTATCCACCATACGCCTTTATTTTTTTCCTCTTGCCTGATTTCACGTGAAAACATCCCCAAATCAACAGTACCCGCCAATGCATCGGCCATTCCTTTTCCTGCTCCACCGGCTGAAATATTAAACCTTACATCTTTGTTTTCTTTTTTATATTCTTCCGACCACTTTATTACCTGTGGATAAAGAGCAAATGCTCCGGAAAAATTAAGCGTTCTTTCTTTTTGTTTTTTTGATACACATGACGACATTAAAACGATTGCCAATAATACATACATATAATTTATTTTTTTCATACTTCTATTTTTATAAATTGTTTACAAATGTTTAAATAAAGTAGGTATTATTGTTAGCTCAAGATAAAAGAACTGTGAAAATCTGTCGCCGGAAACATTTTGAAGTTTTTTAAAAGATTCGGTAGGTAAAAAGAAGACGTATCCGCTTTTTATTGATGTAAAATCATTTATTTTATATTTTAACATCACTTCATTTTCATAACCAAGATTTTTATTGTTGCCGGTAAGTGGGTTTAATTGTGCAAGTTTAAAATAATGTCCAATATTTGTTAAGCTAATGGATCTGTCAAATTTATACTCAAGAAAAAAGTTAAAGTCAGATAAACCGCCCTCATTAGTATTTTTTACAAAGTCCCTAAAATAATCCATATGACCGAAAAATCTATGTCTCGCCCCATATAAAACATCAAATAAATTATCGGTTTTCCCTTCAGGATTTTTATTGCCTGATAAATAACTTATGCCCAAACCAGGTATTATTTTACCAAATTTTAAAGATACGTTTGCGTCGATAAGAAAAGCACTAATATTTTTTCCGGTTTTATTTTTTCCATATTGATAATATATATCTCCATTAAAGTTTAGAATTTTTCTTTTATAATTTAAATAAACGCCTGTTGTTTGTCTGAAATGTAATGTGTTGGTGGTATCGGTTTCAGTTACTCCCGAAGCTATTTGTGATAATGATAATTTCAGTTTGTCGTTAATATTTCTATTGATCCATAAAAAATTTAATGATTTTATTCGATTTGATAAATAATAATTGTTTTCTAAAGTTGCTTCAAGTGAATTCCAGCTAAATCCGGCATGAATATTCCACTTATTTTTTCCAAATTTAAAAACGAATGCATCGTAAGCAATACCGTTTTGATTCCAGTTTCGTGCTGAGAGTAATCTTTCATTGTCATAAACTAATTGTTGCCTTCCGAGCGAAATCCAGATAGAATTTCCAACTTTCATTTCAACAAAAGCCTCAAACAAATCCAATGAAGCTTTGTCGCCATATACACCGCTTGAACTTGCCAATTGTTCATCACCCCAAATTCTTACATCTTGGGGAGTTAATTTAATCTTGAAGTTTTCAGATTCAAAAATAAAAGAAATCCTAGTGCGCTGAGACATCAAAAACGCTGGAACAGAATTGCTTTTAGCAAGTTTTTGGTATCCGTCTCGTACTTCGAGCCTGGGACGATATTGGGCATCAATTTTAAATTGAGAATATGTCTCAAGGGTTGAAAATAAACCAATTATTAATGCAATTAGGTGTAATTTGAAATACTTTTTTTTCATAAGCTTGTCATTTTTAAAAATAATGAACAAAATTATAATAAATGAAATAGTTATGAAATAGCTTTAAAACGTAAATTTGAAAATAAGAGATTACACGTAATAATACGTTTTTATACGAATAATTTATGTCAGCTTCTAAAATCTAAGCTTTAAGAGAAATGTAGGAACAAATAAATGTAAAATTTGCTATACCTCAAAAATTTCATTTTTTATAGCATAAACTACTAACCCGGCTGTGTTTTTTGCTTGAGTTTTTAATAGAATGTGTTCTCTGTGCTTGTCAACAGTACGTTTGCTGATGAACAGATAATCGGCTATTTCCTGATTTGATAATCCTTTACAAATATTGTATAGTACTTCTATTTCTCTCTCTGTTAATTCGATATTTTTTTTATGGGATTTTTTTTTGTTTAGATTTTTAATAATAGCATTTAAAATTTCCGGCGAGAAGAAATTTTTTCCTTCCATTACATCCAAAATTGCTTTTTGAACATCTTCAAATTTTGAATTTTTCAGTAAAAAACCTTTTGCTCCCGCATCAATCATTTCGGAGTAGAAATTTTCGTTTCCGTACATCGATAAGGCAATTATTCTTGCTTCTGGAAATATTTTCAAAGTTTCTCTTGTGGCATCAATTCCATTCATTACCGGCATATCAATATCCATTAGAATAATGTCAGGCTCAACATTCAATACAGTTTTTAATAATTCTTTACCATTTTCTGCTTCATAAATTTCTGAAATCAATTCATGCCCTGAAAGCAAAAACCTCAGTCCTTCCCTAAATAAACTATGGTCATCTACCAGAAATATTTTTATTTGATTTCTCATAAAGTTAAAGATATTTTAATAAAAACACCTTGGTTGTTCATGCTATTTATTTCCATTTCACCGTCTAAAGATTTCACTCTTGAATTAATATTTGATAAACCCATACCATTGGTTTTGATTTTTTTAGTTTCAAAACCGATTCCATTATCCGAATAAAAAAGTTCTATTTTCCCCGCATAATTATATAATGAAATTTCCACTTTTGAAGCTGAAGCATGTCGTAGCGTATTTGTAATTAATTCTCCAATTATTCGATATAAAATAACTTCAATATTAAAATCAAAACGTTTTCCATTAAGATTTGAATTAATAATAATTTCAAGATTTTCACTTGTAATAATCGTATCTGTAAAGGTTTTAATAGCTTTTTCTAACCCAAAACGTATTAATATGTGAGGACTTAAATTGTTTGAAATTTCTTTAATTGCAATAATTGCATTATCAACTGAATTTTCTGTGTTTTCGATAATTTGCTCGTTTGTTTTACCAACAATGGATTTATTTATGGCAGATATTGCCATTTTAATTGAAGATAAAATTGGGCCTAATCCATCATGCAATTCTTTTGCAAATTTCTGACGTTCTTTTTCTTCTGTTTTTATTATCGCCGAAAGAACTTTTGCCTCATTTTCTTTACGAAGTTTGTTAATTCTGCCTTGCAGATTAAATATCTGTCGGATATAAAAAGAAGCAATAAACATTAATAATGAAATCAAAACTGCAATCCAACTGTTAATATTTGATTGAAGTCCGCTTTGGCTATTATTGATAATATCAATGAGTTCGCCCAATCTTCGTAATGCCATTAGGAAAAAACCAATTGAAATAGTTATCCACGAAACATTGAATTTTGTTTTTGGTATTAAACTAATTGTGATGAAAAATGCTCCAAATTGTAACAATACCGATAATATTAAAGCAAGCTGTATAAACATGAGTACAATATTAAAGAATTTTATTTATTCCAATATACGTTTTAAATCGTATTTTCGGATTAATTATAATAATATAAGAACTAAACTAATTATTAATCAGAAAATCAAATTTTGATTGTTATTGTAAAGTAGCGTTTTTAATAAAAATTTAAATTTGTAAAAAAAACAGGAAAATATTATAAAATAAAAAAAAAATTAAGAGATGAAATATTTCCCAATTGCAAATTCTTTTTTTACAGAAAATCGTAAATCATTTTCCGATAAACTTAAACCGAATTCCGTTGCAATAATTAACTCAAACGATGAACAATATAGAAATGGTGATCAGTTTTATAAATTCAGGCAAAACTCCGATTTTTTTTATTTAACGGGTATTAATCAAGAGAAAAGTGTTTTGATTATTGCACCGGATTGTCCAAATCCAAATTTGCGTGAAGTTTTATTTATTGCAAAAAGCAATGAAAAAATGGAAACATGGTACGGGCATAAATATTCAATAGCTGAAGCTAAAGAAGTTTCGGGTATTAAAACAATATTTTGGTTAGTTAGTTTTGAATCAATGCTTAGTGAAATAATGGGCCTATCCGAAAATGTTTTTCTAAATCTTAATGAATATCCAAAACTTTCAACCGATACCGAATCACGTGATTTGCGTTTTGTTATAAAAATAAAAAATAATTATCCTTTGCATAATTATCATCGTGCAGCACCGATTCTTTGGAAACAACGAATAATAAAATCAAAAACCGAAATCGAATTAATAAAAAAATCATGTGAAATAACCGAGAACACCTTTAGACAAATTCTTAAATTTATTAAGCCCGGTATCATGGAATTTGAAATTGAAGCTAAAATTGCGCATGATTTCTTAAGGAATAGAGCAAACGGAAGTGCATACCATTCAATA
This sequence comes from Bacteroidales bacterium, assembly GCA_016342645.1. Taxonomy (GTDB): domain Bacteria; phylum Bacteroidota; class Bacteroidia; order Bacteroidales; family JAEINX01; genus JAEINX01. The sequence goes on from JAEINX010000025.1 coordinate 12,295, forward strand.
ATTGCAAGTGGTGAAAATGCATGTATTTTACATTATACCGATAATGATAAAGAATGCAAAGACGGCGATATGCTTTTGATGGATTTTGGTGCAGAATATGCAAACTACGCTGCTGATTTAACGCGTACAATTCCCGTCAACGGAAAATTTACAGAGAGACAAAAACAAGTTTATGAAGCAGTTTTGAGAGTGCAAAAAAAAGCTGTCAGCCTGATGACTCCTGGAAACACCATAGAAAAACTTAATAAAAAAGTCGATGAAACCATGGAAACAGAATTGATTGAACTAAATCTTTGTACAAAAAACGATTTTCGTGATAAGGTTAATGCAAAAAAAGCCCGCTCAAAATATTATATGCACGGAGTTTCACATTTTATTGGACTTGATGTTCACGATGTAGGATCAAAATATGAAACTTTCAAACCAGGCATGATATTAAGTTGTGAACCCGCAATTTATATAAAGGAAGAAAAACTCGGAATTAGAATCGAAAACGATATCTTGATTACCGAAAATGAAGCTGTTGATTTAATGAAAAATATTCCGCGAGAGGTTGACGAAATTGAGAAATTAATGGCAGAATGAAGATATTCCGCTCCTATGGAGCTAAATTTTCATTGGGTCTTTCTCTCTACAAATCTTTCACCTCTAACGAGGCATTTTCGTAATAATTCATAATATTGTCATCCTATAATATATGTTACAAGCTCCATAGGAGCATAAAATTTGTAGAGAAAACAGATTGGGTAATTAAAGCTCCGTAGGAGCGAAATATTGTTTTAAATATTGAAGCAATTTGAGCAATTATTAAAGTTAACAAATCTGTGGTGTTTTATTTACGGTCTAAATAATTTTATTAATTTCGATGCAAAATTAAAATTCATAAATAAAAATTTAAATATAAAAAATTATGTTCGATAAAAATGTTTATATAGAGAGAAGAAACAAATTAAGAAAAGACATGAAATCAGGCATTGCTTTGATTTTGGGAAACGCTGAAGCTCCATATAATTATCCTGCAAATACTTATCATTTTAGGCAAGACAGTAATTTTCTGTACTTTTTTGGCTTGGATCATCCCGATTTGGCCGGTGTTTTCGATATTGACGAAAACAAAGATTATATTTTTGGTAGTGATGTTGATTTGGATGATATAATTTGGATGGGGCCCCAACCTTCAATTAAAGACAGGGCTGCTGAAGTTGGTGTTGAAAATACTTTGCCAATGAATGAATTAAGCTGTTTTTTAAATAAGGCCATCAAAGCCGGAAAGAAAATTCATTTCCCTCCAACATATCGGGGCGAACAAGTAATACAAATCAAACAACTTCTCGGAATTCTGACAGCAAGAGTTGATGATTATGTTTCAGTTGAATTGATTAAAGCAATCGTAAAACTTCGTTCAATAAAAGATGAAAAAGAAATAGCAGAAATTGAAAAAGCTGTTGATATTGCCTACGAAATGCACACAACTGCAATGAAAATGGCAATGCCAGGAGTCGTTGAAAGAGAAATTGCAGGAACTATTGAAGGTATTTCGCTTGCTAAAGGAAATCCTGTTTCATTCCCGATAATTTTGAGTATCAACGGACAAACTTTGCATAATCATTATCATGGAAACACTTTGGTAGAAGGTAGAATGATGGTAACCGATGCCGGTGCTGAAACCACGATGAATTATTCAAGTGACATAACACGTACGGTTCCAGTAGGTGGAAAATTCAACCAACGACAAAAAGAAATTTACGAAATTGTACTTGCTGCAAACATGAAAGCCATTGAAGCAATTAAACCGGGTATTTTATATAAAGAAATTCATTTGCTTGCATGCAAGGTAATTGCTTCAGGATTAAAGGAACTCGGATTAATGAAAGGCGACATTGATAAAGCCGTCGAACAGGGAGCACATGCACTGTTTATGCCACACGGACTTGGCCATATGATGGGATTCGATGTTCACGATATGGAAGGTTTGGGTGAAAATTATGTCGGTTATGATGAAACAATTAAAAGAAGCGATCAGTTTGGTTTGGCTTTCCTTCGTCTCGGACGTGAACTTCAACCGGGCTTTGTCTTGACTGTTGAGCCGGGCTGTTACTTTATTCCCGAATTAATCGACCGGTGGAAAGCTGAAGGGAAATTCACGGAGTTTATTAATTACGAAAAAGTTGAAACCTATAAAGATTTTGGCGGAATAAGAATTGAAGATGATATTCTTGTTACGGAAAATAGTTATCGCGTTCTCGGTAAACCAATTCCGAAAACAGTTGAAGAAATTGAGGGTATAATGGGGAAATGAGAAATTAAGAAATTAAAAATATAATTAATAAAAGGAAACAGTTTATACTATTGTTTTTCAATGATTTTGCGGTATAATCAAAGCTTGATTATCCCAATTACCTTCTTCTTTCATTGTTTTCAAATAATTAGTTCCTGATTTGCTTTTTTTTAGATTATTATGAATCCTTCAGAATAAATTATTCTAAAAATTGTGTTTATAAACACAACCGCTTATAGTTTTGAATGTCTTCCAATAACGTTTGAAAAACAAGGGTTATTTACCCTTTTGTACTTAAATTTTATTGCAAAGAATTTGTAGCATTAACAAAAGAATTTCAGATAAAAATCAGTAATGAGTGAAACTGCCTATGAGAATTCTCATGCAATGAGAATTAATGGCATAATAAAAAATTAAAAATGATTTCCATTAATTCATTACTCCACGACTCCTATACACCTTAAAAAAATTTTAATCATTAGCCCAATCATTTATTTTAGGGTTCTTTCATTTAAAGTATATTTGCAGCGCCTATAATTTAAACCTAATTGGAATTATGATTCTTTTTTATAGAGGTTCTGAAAATGAAGTTTATGCCGTTCATCTTTCGCATGAAATTGTGGACGCTGATAAGAAAAAACTTAGCTGGCTTTTTGGTGAAGCCGCTTTAATTGACAGCGATATTTTAGAAGGTGTTTTCGTCGGCCCCCGAAAAGAAATGATAACTCCCTGGAGCACTAATGCTGTTGAGATTACTCAAAATATGGGTATTGCCGGTATTTCAAGAATTGAAATGTTCACAGAACCGGCAAGTGAAGTACCGGAATTTGATCCTATGCTTCAATCAAAATATGATGGGCTTTGTCAGAATTTATTTACCATTGATAAAACTCCCGATCCGATAATTTATATTGATAATATTGAAGAATATAATAAGCAGGAAGGGCTGGCTTTGAGCGATGATGAAATTTCGTATTTAAAAGAAGTTCAGACAAAGATAAACAGAAAGCTTACCGACAGCGAAGTTTATGGTTTTGCACAGGTTAATTCCGAGCATTGCAGGCATAAAATTTTTAACGGAACTTTTATAATTGACGGAAAGGAAAAAAAGGATTCATTATTTGCATTAATAAAAAAGACATCGAAACTAAATCCAAATACTTTGGTTTCGGCTTATAAAGATAATGTTGCTTTTGTTCTCGGCCCGAGAGTTGAGCAATTTGCCCCCGAAACCCAGGACAAGGCCGATTATTTCAAAATAAAAGATATCGATACCGTAATTTCCCTGAAAGCCGAAACACATAATTTCCCAACAACAGTCGAGCCTTTCAACGGTGCCTCAACTGGGACAGGAGGTGAAATTCGTGATCGAATGGCAGGTGGAAAAGGTAGTTTGCCACTTGCCGGAACAGCGGTTTATATGACTTCTTATCCCCGAATTGAAGGAAACAGAAAATGGGAAGATAAAACCCAAGCAAGAAAATGGCTTTACCAAACTCCTGAAGAAATACTTATAAAAGCTTCAAACGGAGCAAGTGATTTTGGAAATAAATTCGGACAGCCGTTGATTAACGGCAGCCTTCTGACTTTCGAGCATTTCGAAAACAACAAAAAGTTTGCCTACGATAAAGTTATTATGCTTGCGGGAGGTGTTGGTTTTGCTAAAAAGGAGGATAGTTTGAAAGATATTCCCGAAGCGGGTGATACCATCGTGGTTCTTGGTGGCGATAATTACCGTATCGGTATGGGTGGAGGTGCTGTTTCGTCTGTGGCAACCGGTGAATATGGCAATTCAATTGAGTTGAACGCCGTACAAAGAGCTAATCCCGAAATGCAAAAACGTGTTATGAATGCCATCAGGGCTTTAGTCGAATCCGATAAAAACAGCATCGTTTCAATTCACGATCATGGTGCTGGCGGCCACCTTAACAGTCTTTCGGAACTTGTTGAAGAAACAGGCGGAACTATTGATATTGACAAACTACCGGTCGGTGACCCTACTTTATCCGATAAAGAAATTATTGGAAACGAATCGCAGGAAAGAATGGGTTTGATTATTAAAGAAAAAGACTTCGATAATTTAAAAAAAATTAGCGAAAGAGAAAGGTCGCCAATTTATAATGTTGGTGAAACAAGCGGAGACGATCATTTTAAATTCAAAAAAGGCGATAAATCTCCGATTGACCTCGATCTTGAATATCTTTTTGGTAAACCTCCAAAAACCATTCTGAAAGATGAAACAATTAAAACAAATTACGAAAACATTGATTATAATGTAGATAAAATCAATGAATACCTCGAAAATGTATTGCAATTGGAGGCTGTTGCCTGTAAAGATTGGTTGACCAATAAAGTCGATCGTTCGGTAACGGGTAAAGTTGCAATGCAGCAATGTGCCGGAAAAATTCAATTGCCGCTGAATAATCTTGGTGTTGTGGCAATTGATTATAAAGGCGAAAAAGGAATTGCTACAGCAATAGGCCACGCTCCCGTAAATGCTTTGGTTGATCCGGCAAGCGGCTCGGTTATTTCGATTGCCGAGGCATTGACAAATATTATTTGGGCACCGATTGAAAGCGGTTTGAAAGGAGTTTCGCTGAGTGCAAACTGGATGTGGCCGGCTAAAAACAAAGGTGAGGATGCGAGGCTTTATAAAGCAGTGCAGGCAGTCAGTGATTTTGCCTGCGAACTTGGTATAAATATTCCAACCGGAAAAGATTCGCTTTCGATGACTCAAAAATATCCCGATGGTGATGTTGTTTATTCCCCGGGAACCGTAATAATTTCGGCGGTTGGCGAGGTTAGCGATATTAAAAAAGTTGTTTCACCTGTTCTGAAAAACAATAAAAACACTTCATTAATTTATATTGATTTCTCAAACGATGAATATAAATTAGGCGGAAGCAGTTTTGCACAATCATTGAATAAATTAGGAAATTCTTCGCCCACAGTTGCTGATACCGCTTATTTTGCGAAAGCATTTAATTCAATTCAACAATTAATTTCTGATGAGAAAATTCTATCCGGCCATGATATTTCTGCCGGAGGAATAATAACAACTTTGCTTGAAATGAATTTTGGTAATTCAGAAATGGGTTTGAATATTGATTTGACTGCAATTGAAGAAAAGGACAGCGTAAAACTCCTTTTTAGTGAGAATCCTGGAATTTTAATTCAGGTTTCCGATGATGAAAATATCCCTGAGTTCCTTGAAAAAAAACAAATTAAGTTTTTTGAGATTGGAAAATTAAATAATAAAAGAGAGCTAAAAATAAAGAACCAAAACGATGAATTTAGTTTTGATATTGATCGATTAAGAGATAAATGGTTTAAAACATCTTACTTGCTTGACCGCAAACAATGTGGCGAAGCTTTAGCTTTGGAAAGATTTAACAATTATAAGAATCATGAATTAAGTTTTAAATTTAGTAATGATTTCAGCGGAAAACTTTCTCAATATGGAATTGATAAAAACAGAAGAGGAAAGACTGGAATAAGAGCAGCAATCATACGTGAAAAAGGTGTGAACGGCGATCGTGAAATGGCTTATATGATGTATCTTGCAGGCTTCGATGTTAAAGATGTTCATATGACCGATTTGATTTCGGGCCGTGAAAATCTTGAAGATATTAAATTGATTGTCTTTGTCGGTGGTTTTTCAAATTCCGATGTTCTCGGTTCGGCAAAAGGTTGGGCAGGAGCTTTTATTTATAATACAAAAGCGAGAGAAGTTCTCGAAAATTTCTATTCGCGAACCGATACTTTAAGCCTTGGAGTTTGTAACGGGTGCCAGTTGATGCTTGAGCTGAATTTATTAAATCCAAATCATAAAGAGAGGCCGAAAATGTTGCATAACGAATCCGGCAAATTTGAATCGGGTTTTATAAATGTAAATATTTTGGAGAATAATTCGATTATGTTAAAAAGTTTGGTTGGCTCAAGATTGGGAATCTTTGTGGCTCACGGTGAAGGAAAATTATCGCTTCCTTACGACCAAAACAAATATATTATTCCTATCAAATATTCTTATGATTCATATCCGGGCAATCCAAACGGTTCGGATTATTCGGTTGCGGCTTTATGCTCGAAAGATGGCCGTCATCTTGTTATGATGCCTCATTTGGAAAGAGCTATTTTCCCATGGAACTGGGCAAATTATCCCGAAGAAAGAAAAAACGATGAGGTCACACCTTGGATTGAAGCTTTTGTGAATGCAAGGGAGTGGATTAAAAAGATTAAGAAATAGAGGAATTATATGGAAAACGCTCTTTCTCCCTTATTCCTTTATACTTATATACCTTACTACCTTATTTATTAAAATGATGTGAAATCCATCAAAAACATAAATTCAAAGTTGAACGAATTATTATCGGGTTTGTAAATTGTTCGTAAACCCAAGTCGAAAGGAACAATCATTCTGAGAAAATGACAATCGAAAGTAGTTTCAAGGCCTGTTGAGCGATAAATAGATTTATCATCTTTCAACTTACTGTCGGCATAATCAAAGAAAAGATTAAGTTTTATTCTCTTTAAATAAATTAAAGATGAAATACTTAAATCAGGGCAAACAAGCGGGAATTTATAATTAAATGAAATTGAAAATAACTCATCGCTTGAAAGGCCCGAAAAGCCTCGCGGATAATCAACAATATCTGAAAACCTATAATGTTCATTTTTCTTTTTTTGAATTCCGCTATAGATTTTAATCCCCTGATGCTTGAGTATTCCCGGGAAAAACAAAACTGTTTCAACGGCTTTTATTGATCCGAGATCATTATCCCCGAAAGGAGTATTTCGATAATTCAAACCGATTGATTGTCCCCACTTTGGATAAATATCACGATATGATTGTTTTAAAATATTATTAATCGATAGCTTATAATCAAGAGTTTGAATTGTGCCTTTTATGAAGTTGTCGGGAGTTGAATTTTTATGGGCAATGTTTTTGAAAGTTGTTCCGATTTTTGGGATTATTGATCGAATATATTTGTTAGTCGTAAGATTAAGAGGAAGACTGATTTCTAATTCTAAGTTTGTTTCCAACCATGAAGAATCATATGAATTTTTCATATCATCATAATACTTTCCTTTTCTTTTTCCATGATCGAAAGTAAGATCAAAAACAGGATAGAAGCCTTTGTAAGTATAATTTGCGTAATATTTCCCACTTCTTTCGTTTAAATTATAATCGTAGCCGAGAGTGGTGATGGAAGTCCCAAGTTTGTTTTGCGACATAATTGAAAATCCGGGATTAATTTCCGTATTATTTACATCAATGAAAAGTGGTGCCCAACTGTGAAAATTAAACAGATGTTTCCATTTGCTATACTTTTTTGTTTCAAATTGTTTATTCGGAATATTTGAAACCTCAATTATCCCTTCTTCCTGTTTGGCAATACTTTCATATAGTTTTATCGAAAGATCACTAACCTCCGGTAAGTCTATCAGAGTTTTGTTGCTTATTTTGGTTTTAACTATTTCAAATCCGTTTTTAGAATAATTTGAATAAATAATTTCGTTTTTATTTTTTGAACGACAAGGATCGGCAACACCAAAACGGGCTGAAGTTAGCTGCGAAATTTTCTTTGTTTCGGTATTTAAAACATAAATATTATCAATCCCCGAATAAGCCCCGACAAAATAAACCAAATTGCCTGAATTGATCGGTTTTGATATTTCAATGAATGAAAAATCTGTTAGATGCCTGATTTTACCGGTTTGAAAATTAATTGAAGCGAGGCATTTTCCTGAATCAGAAAGCAGAACACAAACAATAGTTTTATTATCATCCGACCAGCTTGGTGTAATAAAAAAATCATTTTCGGGCGTAGAAAGCGAATTAATTATTTCACCGGTATTTGCATTCAGAATATCAAGAAAATACTTATCGACTGTTGTAATTCTTACGGCAGCAATTTTTTTTGAATCCGGCGAAATTGCAGGAGCAAAATATCTTGTATGCGATGTTAATTTCTTAACTTTTTTTGTTTTTAGGTTTAATGTTTTAATGATTGCATAGTTGCGGTTTTGCCAACGCAAATCGTATTGCTTTTCGGCCCAAACCAATAGGTTTTCATTACCCGAAAGTGTTTCGGTGAAAATAAACCCCGGAGTATAAATTGTTTCTTCTTTTCCGTTTTTATCGATTTCCACAAAACGAATAATGTCGTCAAGCCCTGATTTTTCGGAAATTATTATTGAATCATTAATAAATACCGGATTTGTATAATTTGTATATAATTTTGGTTTCTCTTTTTTTAAAACTTTATAATTAGAAAAATTAATTTGTTCATCTTGTTTCGACCAAAGACTATCTAATTCGTTAATAGTATTATTATAAAATTGAATTTTATTTAACCTACTTGAAGATTTTATTGAATTTGAAAAAGGAGTGATTTGAAATGATTTTTTCGCAACATTATCAAAAGCGTTTTTCCAAATTTCGATTCCATATTTTTTACGAGCTTGTGCAGTAAGAAAATAACCGAGATGATATCTGTCGGGAACATACTCTTTGTAAGAACCGAGAACAGCTTTATCGTAGTCTAAGTTTATTTTCGAAAGTGCTTGTGTTCTGAGTTTCATTTCAAAAGATGGCAACCTTCCCCTTCCCGAATTACTTAAAGCCGTTTCGGTACAAACGGCATCACCTTCGATTAGCCAAAGAGGCATGAACAAACCCAAAATTGCTCCGGTAGCTTGTTCACCAAACACATAAGTTAACACTTTTGTCATTCCCTGATTTAGTTTGTCAATTTGTACAACATGCCTGTATTCGTGAACTGCAAGTTGTTGCAACCAGTTTTCTGCATAGGAATCTTGTGGCGGACAGGTGAATATTTCCATGCGTTTTGGTGCCCAAAGAACCATAGCATTGGATGTAACGCTTTGCGTATGTAGAATGATAGAGATTTTTTTGGGTTTATGATAGAGAGTTTGTATATCGAATTTATAAACATAATTGAGAGTGTTGGCAAAATATTGTGCCTCTTCTTCAAAGTTTTCAGGATAGATGATTTGGAAGTTTTCAGAATTTATTTGCTTCCAAGAAATCGAAGCTGGATCTTGCCCCAAAATATAATATTGAGCCGAACAAGGCGATTTTAGTATTATAACAAAACCAAAAAGCAAGATAAAAAATATTCTAAAATTCATCGGGCATAAAGTACAAAAAAAGATTTCGATATAGTATTTTGAATGAAAAAAAACGCAGCAGGTTCTCAGATTATATAATTGATGTTTCTTCGAATTTAGTAGAAAATAGGCAAATGATTGAAAATCAAAATTGAGAAAAGAACTACACAAAATTAATCATTCTGAAAATCTGTAACCCATAATTTTGTTTTCCTAAAATTGAATTAATTTTGAGCAATAAAAAAGAGGAATTGCATAATGCTTTTCCTCTTTTTTAACTTTAAGGCAATTTAACTTAAGTTCGTTTTAAGTATTTTGTTGCCTTATTTATATACTTTTTTTCGAGTGGAGTAGTTTATTTTAAACGCTCCTACTTTTCTAAGTTCTTGTTTAACGTCAGTAACAACACCCATTTTAGTTGCTTCATCAACTTTTAAGGAGGTAGTTAGGAATTTTCTGTCAACTTCATCTCTCGCTTCTCTTTCGCTATAGATAAATTCAGGGATTTCGTTAACTGCCGAAAACTGATCATTTAATTGAATTCGCGATTCGGTACCGTAAAGGCTTACGTTTCGTGGTTCACCAATATAAATATAGCTTACAAGAGATTTTTTCTCAAGTTTTTGGACTTCACTAGCTTGTGGCAATCGGGTTTTTACAATAGTAGTGTTTTCCCGCATAACTGTTGTTACCATAAAAAAGAATAACAACATAAAAATAATATCCGGTAATGAGGAGGTACTGATTGCAGGCAAACCCGAATCTTTTTTCTTTTTAAACCTTGACATATTAATTTCCTCCTATATTTTGAGGTTCAGCTTCTGAAATTCTCATTGGAATGGCCTCATCTATCGCATTTATTTGATCTTCCTTAACCAGCTTATCATACTTTTTACCAAACTTTTCCATCGATAATTCGTCTTTAAGTTCTTTAAAAGCCCTGGCGAGTTCATTTTGAACCTGTATATACATTTTATACGAAGTTCCTCTGTCGTTTTTAAGAGATACAAGCCCTTTGGAGGTTGGAACATCGCCTAATAATTCAATGTTTTTTATAGTAATGTCCGGATAAGATAAATTGTCGGGATGTATGCTCATAAAATCTTTAACCTCATCCTTAAGCGTGTAAAGACTACCTTCTTTATTATTTACGAGTAATCTGTCGCGGCTGTTAACAAGAATGTTCATAATGTTTCTTTCCTTGATATCGGGAGGTTTCTGGTTAGGGTCAACCGGTGGTGGCAGCTTTCTTATCAAACCTGTATCTACATCCATTGTTGTTGTTACAAGGAAAAATACAAGCAGGAGGAAGGCAATATCAGCCATTGATCCGGCATTAACCTCTGGTAGCTTTCTTGCCATATTTTTATATTATTTAAATACGTTAATAATTCCAAAAACAATAATTGACAATATTGCTAATCCGGCAAAAATATAAGTGGTTATAATACAACTACCGATAAATCGTGAAATGCCTTCAGTAATATCGAATTTTTCATAAACATTACCTTCGATAGAACCGCTGGCAAACATGTATGAAATACCGTATAAAATTGCAAAAATCAAAATAACACCGAGAAATTGAAGAGCACTTCTGGGATTTCTTATGAAATACACAATCGGGAAGAGGATAATTAACAGAATTGCAATGCCAAGAAGAATATATGACCAATAAGCAACAGTATCTGTCATTGATTCTCCTTTAATATAAAAGATCACAAAAAGAACTGTTGAGATGGCCAAAATGACATACAATGTAAATTGTAATATTTTGTTTATTTTATCATCCATGATAATTATTTTTTTGCTAATTTATGTCTAGTTAAAATATCAATAAAAGATATTGTGCTATCTTCCATGTCGTTGACTATTGAATCAACTTTTGAGATAAGGTAATTGTAGAAAATTTGAAGAATAATAGCCACAATCAAACCAAAAACGGTTGTTAAAAGGGCAACTTTAATACCACTGGCAACAATAGTAGCAGAAATATCACCAGCAGCTTCAATATTCGCAAAAGCACTGATCATACCTATTACAGTCCCCATGAAACCAAGCATAGGAGCAATTGCAATAAATAATGAAATCCACGATAATCCTTTTTCCAAACGCCCCATTAAAACACTACCGTATGAAACAATAGATTTCTCAACTATATCGATACCTTCATTATATCGTTCTAAGCCTTGAAAGAAAATACTTGCAATCGGGCCTCTTGTGTTTTTGCAAATTTCTTTTGCAGAGTCAACTCCACCGCTTTCGAGGGCAGATTCAACTTTGTTTAAAAGTTTTTGATTGTTAGTTGTTGAGAGATTTAGATAGATGATCCTTTCAATACACATTGCTAAACCAAGCACTAATGTTAATAATACAATACCCATAAATTCCCAACCACCGGAAATAAAGTTTTCTTTCAATACTTGCTGGAAAGATTGATTTTCAGCCGCTACAGGATCAGATATTGCATCTACAATCAATTCCTCTCCGGCATTTAGAGTTGAAACGGTATCAGATTCAGCCATTGTTGTATCTGTTGTAATTTCGGTTTCGGTTACTGTTTCGTCTTGAGCAGCAACATAGTTTGAAACTCCAAAAGTTAGCATTCCTGCTATCGTTAAAAAAGCAATTATTTTTTTCATTTTATTATTTATTGATTTTTATTAATTTTTTAACTTATTTTCTATTTATTTATTGTTCATTTACTTTTTTTGCGGAGAGGAAGGGATTCGAACCCCCGATTCCGTTTCACACAGAATACACACTTTCCAGGCGTGCGCCTTAAACCACTCGGCCACCTCTCCTGTTTCAAAATAGCGAACCCTATCTCTCAATATCAGTCAGCTAAAATAATAAAAAATCATTTTACAAATAAAATATTTAGGTTAATTTTTTTAAAAAGCATAGAGTTTTGTAAATAAGTTATTTATTAATGGTATATCCCTTGTCATTTTTTAAAAATATATGATAAATATAGTTATACTATAAGGTAATTTCTCCTCTTATTGAAATTTCAAGTAATTTTCTTAACTTTTGCTCAGAAAAATTGCTTCCTAAAAGCAACATGGTTTTCACAATTGCTGACTCGGATGTGATGTCATGCCCACTAATAATTCCAATTTTATTTAAGTCAAGGCTAGTTTGATATTTTCCCAATTCTACGGCTCCTCCTTTGCATTGGGTTACATTTACAATTATTATTCCTTTTTTAATAGCTTCGCTTAATGCTTCAATAAACCATTGATCGGTAGGAGCATTTCCCGAACCATAAGTTTCAAGAATTACAGCACGAAGCCCTTTGATATTTAATATTGAATTAACTGTATTTTCCTGAATTCCGGGAAATAGTTTAAGAATTGCAATATTTGTATCAAAAATTTTATGGACAAGCAATTTTTTGAAATTTGGTTTGTGAATTGCTGTTTTATTATATTTAATATATACTCCTGCTTCAGCTAACACCGGATAATTCAATGAGCTAAAAGCTTTGAAATTTACAGCATTATATTTATGAGTTCGATTTGCCCTGTAAAGCTGGTTTTCAAAATATATGCAAACTTCGGGAACTATTGGGAGATCATTATCTTTAGCGGCAGCTATTTCAATAGATGTGATAAAATTTTCTTTTCCATCAGTGCGAATAATTCCTATTGGCAGTTGAGAACCCGTAAAAATCACAGGCTTATTTAAATTCTCTAACATAAAACTCAATGCTGAAGCTGTAAAAGCCATAGTGTCGGAGCCATGCAAAACCACAAAACCATCATAGTTTTCATAGTTGTCTTCGATAACTGTAGCAAGTTTAACACATAGGTCAGGTTTCATATTTGAAGAATCTATTGGCGGATCGAAAGAATATGAGTCAATATCGTAGTCAAAATTATTGATTTCAGGAATATGTTTTGATATTAATTCAAAATCATAAGGGAGTAACATCCCTGTTTCGAGATCGTTTATCATTCCGATAGTTCCTCCGGTATAAATAACAAGAATTGAGGTTTTTGATTCCATATTTGCTTTTAATTAGTTGTGAAATTCTGTACTGAAAATTTGGAATAAAGGGAATAAAGGAAATAGGGAAAATAGAGGAAATGACCAACGAATGACAATTGAATTATACCTTATACCTGTATTTCCCTTATACCTATACACATTCATTTTGTTAATGTTTTTTATGATTTATTCTCAAATTTAAATAACTCAAGCGCTGTTTTTGTAGTTGTTTCAGCAACTTCTTCAATTGAAATATTTTTTATGGCTGCAATTTTTTCGGCAATTATAATTGTATAGGCACTTTCGTTTCGTTTTCCGCGAAAAGGCATGGGTGCCAAAAACGGTGAATCGGTTTCCAGAACAATATTTTCCAATGCAATTTCTTTAACAACTTTATCAAGCCCCGAGTTTTTAAATGTAACTACTCCCCCAATTCCTAATTTGAAACCTAATTCGTCAATGACTTTTCTTGCCTGGTCAACTGAGCCTGAAAAGCAGTGAAATACACCTCGCATTCCAGGGAATTTTGAATCATTTAATATTTTGAAAACCTCATTAAATGAATTACGTGAATGAATTACTATGGGTAGCTCATATTCTCTGGCCCAAAAAATCTGGAACATCATTGCTTCAACTTGCTCTTTAATAAAAGTTTTATCCCAGTATAAGTCTATTCCAATCTCACCGATTGCATAGAAGGTATTATTTGATAAATATTTTTTCAGTTTCTTCAGTTCTTCAATGAAGTTTGATTTAACTGATGTAGGATGAAGGCCAAGCATCGGAAAACAATTATTAGGATAATCATTGCAGATTTCAAGCATTTTATTGATTGAATTGCTGTCAATGTTTGGTAAAAGCATATATTTTACACCCTTATCAATTGCATTTTTAATAATCTGATTAAAATCTTCATCAAAAGCATTGAGGTATAAATGTGTATGTGTGTCAATAAATATCATGCGGCAAAATTAGCAGAATGTTCGAAATACATTTGAATTTGGGATTTAAAATTTCTGAGATTTTTTTTATTTATAATAACTCAAACAAAAGAAGGAATATCTGTGGATAAATAATTTTCAAATTATTTTTAAAAAAAAGTAAATTTTTTTTAAAAAATCATTATATTTGATAATTATTAACTATATAAATTAATAATTATCAACAAGAAGAAATGTTATGAAAGCAAAATTTCCCTTTTTCGCATTGATAGGAATTTTTGTATTCCTATCTTTTCCGGCCAATGCTCAAATAACAAGAGAGGAAGCAATTGACACGGTATTAAACCATATTTTAACAAATGAAGAAATAGAAAAATCGAACATCTATTTATGTGATAGTATTGTTGTTTTGGACAGCCTGACATTTTATGATAATTATAAAATTCACATACCGTATGATTCAAACTATGTGTTTTTTATTGATAGTTTACCATTAGCTAATTGGAACCATGAATGCTTTTACCTTTTTATGAATTCTGAAAATGGAAACTATCAAACAGAAGGTGAACTCAAGTTTCCAGGAAATTTATATGAAGAATATGAAGAAATTTCAATGGCATACCCGGAAACAGAAGTAGTAGCAGATACAATACCCTACGTTTATGATAATTTATATGAAGATTGTCTTGCTCCGAATGATAATTATTATGCAGTGTTATTAGGTGGAGGTTCTGAACCTAGGTTTAAAAGAAATTTATCACACATTTTCTGTGCCTTAACAAGAAGATACGGATTTAAAAAAGAGAATATATTTGTTCACGTTAAGGGTAATGAACCGACATTTAATGTTGATCTTGATGGAGATGAAATCAGTGATTTTGACTTTTTGTCATCTAAAGTAGAAATAGAAAGAACATTTAAGAATTTAGCGGGATTAGAAAATACAGTGCCATCAATACCTGTATTAGAACCTAAAGACCTATTATTTATTTTTTCAACAGGTCATGGAGGGTTCGAACTGAATACATCTCCCGTTTATATAGCAAAACTTTATTATGTAAATAATACTCCTCCATATCATTTAGAATTTATTTATGATTATGAATTTGCTCAATATTTGGAAGATATTAATTGTTCAAGTATTTCAGTTGTAATGCAGGAGTGTTTTTCCGGAGGTTTTATTGATGATTTCATGGATGTTTCGAATTCAATATGCAAGAACAGAACAATTCATACAGCGTGTAAGCAAGCTGAAAAATCATGGGAAGAAAGATGGGTAACTGATTGGAAATATAATGAGTTTACTTTTTATTGGACCGCAGCAGCAAGAGAAATATATCCTGATCCATATTATACAAATTCAGGATCATGGGTTGAATACTGTTCAACCGGAGAATTCCCATTTGATGAATTTTTTCTTACAGTGTATCACCCTGATGACTATGTACCGGATTTAAACGGTGATGGCTTGATTCAATTTGGAGAGGCCTTTCAATATTCAAATGATTTTGATACGAGGAGCCCTTATGGATTTTTTTGGTGTCCATCAGATAAAATAGAAACCCCTCAATATTCAACTAATATAAGTTTTCAGGAAGATTTATTGACATTAGCCGGTTTTGCCGGAACTATTGAAAACTCTCAAACTATCGAAAACAGAAGTTATTCAGTTGGCGGTGAATTAGTAATTAGACAAGGAGTTGAACTTACAATAAGTGAAAATGCTTCATTTTATTTTATAAACGAAAATGCAGAAATAATTGTAGAACCTGGAGCAAGGTTAATTTTAGGAGATAATGTTTCTTTTTATGGCAATCCCGGGAATAGAATTACGGTTAACGGGATCATTGAATTTGGTGATGATAACAAGTTTATACGGCTTGATGATGGAGATATCGGACAATTCGACGGATTGCATTTAATGAATAATTCTGCAGTAACTTCAATTAACAATGCATATTTTGAACATTCTAATCTAAATCATAATGGAATGAATCTGATTATTGATCATACTGATTTCATTGATTGTTACAGTCTAAGTTCATATAACGGAGATGTAACGGTAACAAATAGTACTTTTATTGATACAAGGATATATCTTAAAACTGATAACCAAAACACTAATAAAACAGCAATAATCCAAGACAATGATTTTGAAGCCATATATTCAAATGATATTAATGCTATTGAACTTAATGATTATGATAATTTCTTTATTGAGAACAATAAAATTTCAGGATATTATAATGGAATACAGGTGATAAAAGCCGGAGGAGGAAATGCCGGAACGCAGAATATTAGCGAAAATACTATTTCAGGTAGTACTAATAACGGAATTTTAGTTTATGGATCAACAGCTTCAGTTGTAAATAATAATATAAGTGATTGTGAATACGGTATTAGATTCAATAATAGAAGTAGTGTTGATTTTTATGGTGATGATAATGCGGAAACTTTTTTAGAAACACAGTATATACATGATAATAACAGTTATGAAATTTTTGCAACACAGTATAGTTTTCCAAGAACATTTGAATATAATGTTATTATTGATGAAAATAACTCCGGTAATCCTGATGATCCTTTGCTGTATTACATTTCAGGTGAAAATCCTGTTTCCCAAAATATTGAATATAATTGTTGGGGTGAAAATTTCGATTATTGGGATGACCTTTACCCTCAGGTTGAAGGATTTTATGACTATGAACCTATCTGGTGTCCCTCAGGTTCCGGTGAAAAAAGTGCTGAGCAATCTTTATTTGACGATGCTTTAAATCAATTTGAGCTTGGGAATTATTCTTCAGCTGAAAACAAATTTCTTCAGCTTGTGAATGAATATCCTGAAACATTATTGGCACAGGAATCATTGAAGGAACTTTTCCGTTTGGAAAAATTTGTTGGTAATGATTACCTGGGTCTAAAACAATATTTTATTAATGATCCTATAATTCAAGGGAATAGTTCCCTGCAGAGTGTTGGTGAATTTTACGCAAATAATTGTGATATAGAACTTGGGAATTGGCAACAGGCAATTGAATGGTATGAATACCATATTCAACATCCTGAGTCATTTGAGGATAGCATATTCTCAATAATTGATCTCGGATATTTATACCTGCTTATGGGAAACAATGGTGAAAAATCTATTACAGGAAATATGCCTGAACATATTCCATACTCAAAATACCAATTCTTTGCCAAAAGGGATTATCTGTTATCACTATTACCAGGGGAATTACAAGCTTATGATCCGTCAACAGATAATTTAAACGGATTACGAGCAGGTGAGCTTTTACAAAACCAACCGAATCCTTTCTCCCGGGAATCAAGCATTTATTTTAAACTAAAAAAAGCGGGTTCTGTATCAGTTAAAGGTTTAAATAACTTAGGTGTTATTAAATATCAATTCAATAACTCTTATATGCCTGAAGGAACATACAATTTAAGTATTAAATCTGATGATTACCTATCCGGTGTTTATTTTTATACTCTTGAAATAAACGGAAAAAAAGTTGATGTTAAGAAGATGGTAATATTAAAATAATTTTAAAATTTATTAAAAAATATAATTATGAAAACTTTATCAATTACTTATCTGACTATTTTTATCTTATTAGTTAATAATGTTAAAGCCCAACAACCTCAGGCCATTCATAATATTCAATTACAGGAGGGTTATAGTTTGGTATCAACTTATGTTTCACCCGCTGATCCCGACCTGATGGTATTGCTTGATGATTTGCTTGATGACGGAAGCCTTGAATTTGTCCGTAACTCCTCAGGACAAATGTTTCATAAGGTAGGATCGGTATGGATTAATAGCATAGGAAACTGGAATACTCAGGAAGGCTACCTGTTTTTTATGAACAACACTGCCGGAATTCCAATTGAAGGTGAGCTGTTTGATCCTGTCACACCATTAAGCCTAAATGAAGGCTATCAATTTGCTTCATATTATTATACCGAATATATTGATGCATTACAGGCCTGTTCAGGGATACTTGATATTATTGATTTTATCAGAAACAGCGAAGGACAGGTGCTGCGAAAAATCGGCCCGTACTGGGTTAATAATATCGGTGATCTCCGATATGGGGAAGGATATCTTATTAAAATGAACGAAGCAGGCGAATTAATTTATTTTAATGATACGATTTTCAATTGCCCTGCGGCATTTATTGACCCGCGTGACGGGCAGGAATACAATGCCGTTATGATAGGCAGCCAATGCTGGATGGCTGAAAACATTAATACAGGGCAAAAGATAAACGGTAGCCAAAGCCAGGGCAATAACGGGATAATTGAAAAATTTTGTTATGATAACGATTCCGTGAATTGTGAAATTTACGGAGGTTTGTATCAATGGGAAGAAATGATGGATTATACCACAATTGAAGGTTCTCAGGGTATTTGTTTAACAGGATGGCATATAGCGACCGATGAAGAATGGAAACAATTGGAAGGTGAAGTTGACAGCCAGTACGGATATCCTGATCCCGAATGGGATGAAGGTGGTGACCGAGGTTATGATGCAGGATTGAATTTAAGGTCGGATACCGGATGGATATTTTATAACGGTACTGACCCTTATGGGTTTGCTGCATTACCGGGTGGAAATTATTCAACATGGAATAACGGAAGTTATTATAATTTAACTCACGGGGCAATATGGTGGACATCTACTACCCATTATGTCCAATCAACTGCCAAGTACAGGGAATTGTATTGGCCCTTATTTACAGTTTTTCGTTCATCCTCAAATTTTAATGGCGGATTTTATGCCCGTTGCATTAAGGATCATACTGTGGGATATCACTAATAAATATAGAATGCAATATTATTTTTATAAATATAATTTGTTCAGTAAAAAAGGATTATTAATTAATACAATAAAAATCATCTAAAAAAATATCCATGAGAACTTTCAAAATTATTTGTCTTATGATTTTTAGTATGTTAGTTTATCATACTAAAGCACAGCAACCTCCGGCCATTCATAATATTCAATTACAGGAGGGTTACAGCTTTGTATCCACTTATGTTTCACCAGCTGACCCCGGCCTGATGGTATTGCTTGAGGATCTGCTTGCTGACGGCAGCCTTGAATTTGTCCGAAACTCTGCCGGACAAATGTTTCACAAGGTTGGGCAGGTTTGGGTTAATAATATTGGGAACTGGAATACAGATGAAGCTTATTTGTTTTTAATGAACAGTCCTGCCGGGATTACCATTGAAGGTGAATTGTTTGATCCTGCCACACCTTTAAGCCTAAATGTAGGTTATCAATTTGTTTCGTATTATATTACGGAATATATTGATGCTTTACAGGCCTGTTCCGGGATACTTGATGTTCTTGATTTTATCAGAGACAGCGAAGGACAGGTGCTGCGAAAAATCGGCCCATACTGGGTTAATAATATCGGTGATCTCCAATATGGAGAAGGCTATCTAATAAAAATGAATGAAGCAGGCGAATTAATTTATTTTGACGATACAACTTTCAATTGCCCAATGGCATTTATTGATCCGCGTGACGGGCAGGAATACAATGCAGTTATGATAGGCAGCCAATGCTGGATGGCTGAAAACATTAATGCCGGGGAAATTATAAACGGCAGCCAAAGCCAGATCAATAACGGGATAATTGAAAAATTTTGCTATGATAACGATTTCGTGAATTGTGAAATTTACGGTGGTTTATATCAATGGAATGAAATGATGGATTATACCACAATTGAAGGTGTTCAGGGCATTTGTTTAACAGGATGGCATTTACCTACCGATGAGGAATGGAAACAATTAGAAGGAGAAGTTGACAGCCAATACGGATACCCCGACCCTGAATGGGATTATCCGGGAGACAGAGGTTTTGATGCAGGATTGAATTTAAGGTCGGATACCGGTTGGATATTTTATAATGGTACTGATCCTTATGAGTTTGCTGCATTACCGGGTGGAAATTATTCAACATGGAATAACGGAAGCTATTACAATTTGACTCACGGTACAAAATGGTGGACATCTACTATCCATTATGTTCAATCAAGTGCTGGGTATAGGGAATTGTATTGGCCTTTATTTACGGTTTTTCGTTCAAATTTAAATTGTGATTATGGATTAAGTGTTCGATGTATTAAGGATCAGTAAAATTTATTTTGCATTTATCTCTTTATTTTCAACCGGTTTTGCATAAATATTAAGGAACATTTCTTCAACAGTTTTTTTATCTTTTTTTATATCACTTAGTCGTTTCGATATATATTCTTTAAATGCTTCTTTTTCTTCAAAAGAATAAAAATCGATATATTTATTATCATTGTTTAATAAATCAAAAGCAATATAATTAGTTTTCCATAATTTATAATTTCCGGAAATTTGCCTGTCGATAATCTCCCTTAGTTTAGCAAATTTATTATTATTTGTTCTATCTTCTATCTCATTCAAAACATCATAAACAGGTTCTCCAATCGACAAATGTATTCTTCCTTTTTGCTGAGTAATACCTTTAACTACACTATGCAAATCTTCATCGGGTGATTTTTTGTACTCTGAATTTTTAGAAGCAAGCAATTCTTTAACCTTCATTAGATCGCAGGGCTCATACTCATAAGAAATTGAAACAGGGACAATATTCAATTCGGTGAAATTTTCGGAAAATGATTTTGAGCCACTCATATTAAGCATTTTCAGTAAACCGGGTTCTGTTTTATCATTTCCGTCTTTTGTCCGGCCATTACGCTGGGCAATCCATAATGATGTATTTCTTTGGGTAATTGAATGACGAATATAAGCCGATAATTGTTTTGAATTATTTAACATTTCTCTATTTGAACCTTCTCGCATTACGACAAAAGTCCTGTTAACCCTAAATGCATTATTTATTAATTCCGACATCAAAAGATTGCTCCCGAACGAGACTTCCGGGATTTGATGATGGTGTTCAAAAAGAAGTAATTGCAAAATAGCCGAATCAAGGGTTATATCGCGATGATTTGCTATAAACAAATAAGCTTTATCGGGATCAATATTTTCAAATCCACTACAGCTCAGTCCATCTGAAGTTTGTTTTAGAGCGGATTGTATGACTTTAATAATAAACTTTTCTTGATATTCTTTTGTAGAAGTAATTTTATTTAGCTCAGAAATTATTTCATCGTTTGGCCTATCGGGAAAAAAATAATTAAGAACATTGTAGAAAACAGGCTCGGAAGTAATTTTCCTTAAAATTGGATTTATTTCTTGGTCATTACAGGAACGTATATTTTCAAAATCTAAATAAGTGTCCATAACGTAAAATGATTGATTTGAATAAAAATTAAACAGATTTTACATTCTTATTGCTTTATTAATAGTGTTTTTCACAAATTACTTTGTATTATTGTCAAATATTTTCAAGCATAAATGTA
Organism: Bacteroidales bacterium; assembly: GCA_016342645.1. GTDB lineage: Bacteria > Bacteroidota > Bacteroidia > Bacteroidales > JAEINX01 > JAEINX01. The sequence goes on from JAEINX010000025.1 coordinate 34,044, forward strand.
AATTCATATTAATAAATTTGCTGCAAACATAATATTTATTACGAAAATCAATTAAGCTTATTGTATTTTCATTTTTAAAAAACCGGATATTCATAAAATTAAGTGAATACTGAAGCAAAACATGTACTTGTCTTTTCCTGAAATAATTAAGAAATCGGGCTTAGATTCCTATAAATCAGAAATATTTAGCCCAACAATGAAATTTGTTCTAAATTTTTCAGATCAATAATTTCAATAGTTTTTCCGAAGATGTTGATGATCTTGTCCTTACGAAATTCAGAAAATGTACGGATTACGTTTTCTGTACTCATATTTATATATTCACCAATTTCTTTTCTGGAAACCGGCAAATCAAAAACTAAATTATTATAAATTTCTTTGGCAAAGTAAAGTAAGATAAAAGCAACTCGACCATTTAGATTTCTTTGCTTAAGTTCAAGCGATTGTAATATTATTCTATCGGTATTTTTGCTCATTTTTTGAATTAGGTCTAAGGCAAATTTTCCATTTTCCAAAATGAGTTTTCTTATTTCACTAAGCTTTATATTACAAGTTACCGAATCCTCAATGGCTGAAACTGAATAATTATATTTGGTTTCAGAAAAAACGCTAAATAAGCTTATAAAATCAAAGAGCTTGGTGATATTAATTATTTGGTCTTTTTTGGTAGATAGGTTACGGTGCAATTTAACCATGCCACTTTTTAAGTAAATAAAATTCGTAATTTCATCTCCTTCTTTTAATATTATTTCTCCCTTTTTAAAAGACTTTTCAATTTTAATTCTACAAATTCTTTCAATTTCATAAGCTTCAATATTTGAAAAAAACAATGATTTTAATTCACAGCCTTCACAATTACATTTTTCATCAGTTTCTTTCATTCCCAGCTAATTATTTTTTTAATAAATTACCAAATTAAGGTAATACACAAAAATACAGATTATTTATTAATAAATGCGAAAATGATTGAATGAAAATTCTAAATAAATAATTTTCGATATTGTAAAAGGGGTATGACAATTATCATATTATATGATTAATTTGCAAAAATTTGCAATGTTTTATTTAAAATATTGCTTATAAATGACAATTAATAAGGACTTTAAATAAAATAATTATAATTGTCTCATCAATACTTTTCTTCTTATTCATTCTTAACTTTTGATCTTATGATAATTGTCATATGACACATATACACATAAAAGGATTTATGGATGTATTTTTGCAGAAAAATAATTAGAAAAAATAATTAGAAAATAGAATAAAAAAAAATATGAAAAGATTATTAATAATTGGAGGTGGAACTGCCGGAACAATGATGGCAAACAAATTAAGAAAAGCTTTAGATAAAAACGAATGGGAAATTACTATTGTTGATAAACATAAAACGCATTATTATCAACCCGGGTTTTTGTTTATTCCTTTTGGAATTTACTCAAAAGATGATGTTCAAAAACCAAAAAGTGATTTTTTCCCAACCGGAGTAAAAGTTATTTATTCGGATGTTGACAAAATTGATGGTGAAAACAACAAAGTCCTTCTTCAGGGTGGGCAAGTTCTTAAATATGATTTTCTGATAATTGCAAGCGGAGCTAAAACCAATATTGATGAAACTCCCGGACTAAATGGTAAATTGTGGAAAAAAAGCATTTTCGATTTTTATACAATTGAAGGAGCAGTTGCCTTAAGTAATTTCTTTAAAACATGGGAAGGAGGCAAGCTGGTTATGGCAATTTCCGAAATTCCTTTTAAATGCCCTGTTGCTCCAATTGAATTTATTTGTTTGGCTGATGCATATTTTACGAAAAAAGGAATTCGTGATAAAGTTGAACTTAGTCTTGTAACTCCAATGTCGGGAGCTTTTACAAAACCAATTGCAACCAAAATGTTAAGTGAACTTCTTTCTGAAAAGAATATTAAAGTTATTCCTGATTTTTATATTGAACGCATTGATAATGAAAACAAAACTCTTGTTTCTTATGATGAAATGGAAGTACCTTTCGATGTTTTAACAATTGTTCCTGTCAACACCGGCGATGAAATGATTGCCCGAAGTGGGTTGGGAGACGATATGAATTTCATCCCAACAAATATGCACACCTTGCAATCTGACAAATTTGAAAACATTTTTGTTATTGGAGATGCTGCCAACATTCCAACTTCAAAAGCCGGTTCGGTTGCACATTTTGCAGCCGATGTTTTATATGAAAATTTGTTGAATGCCATCGAAGGGAGGCCATTAACTGCAAAATTTGACGGGCATGCAAATTGCTATATCGAAACCGGTTTCGGAAAAGGTGCTTTAATTGATTTTAATTATGAAACCGAACCTTTGCCCGGAACATATCCTTTGCCCGGAATCGGGCCTTTTGGTTTGTTGAAAAACACTAAGATGAATCATTACGGAAAAATACTTTTTCGATGGATTTATTGGCATATTCTTTTGAAGGGAAAGGAATTGCCTATTGAGGCCGAAATGACAATGGCCGGAAAGAAAAAAGAATATTTACAATAAAACAAAACCAAAATGGACGAAAAAAATATTCAAACCCAAATAAACGAATTAAACAATAAAGTTGATTTAATTTTAGATTATGTTAATCAACAACGGCTTAAATCCGGAGCCGTTGATGATTTAATTTCTGATGTTTCAATCATCGGAAAAGATTTATACGATAGCGTAGTTTCTGAACTCGACAACCAATCAGTGGAAATCGACCCCGAGGAACTTCAAATGTTAGGCATAAAGCTTATTAAAAACATTAAAAATTTTAATACTTTATTAGATTTACTGGAAAGCATTACTGATTTTGCTAAAGATGCTTCACCTATCGTAAATGAAATAATAATTGATTTTACAAAGAAAATACATGTCTTCGAGCAAAAAGGATACTTTGAATTTTTTGTTGAAATAAGTAAAGTTTTAGATAATATTATTACAAAACTTTCACCCAAAGACATTAAACAACTCTCTGATAATGTTGGTGTAATCTTAGAAATTGTTAAAAACTTTTCTCAACCCGAAATTCTAAATTTAATTAACAACTCTTTAGTAACTTTCAATAATGTAGCTAAAGATGACATCCCAAAATATTCGATGTGGAAGTTGTTTAAAGAAATGAGAAGTTCGGAAATGAAGAAAACTTTAGGTTTTGCACTCACATTTATTAAGAACTTTTCAAATACAGATAATATAAAAAAATAAATAATAAAAATCATTAAATAAATTAAAGTCATGGAAGAAAAAACAATAGCTAATCAAAACGTAAAATTAACATCCGAAGGATATTTAGTTGACCCTTCGCAATGGAATAAAGAAATTGCAATTGAAATTGCAAAAGAAGAAGGAATTGATCTAAGTGATCTACATTTTGAAGTCCTTGAGTTTTTAAGAAAAACTCACGAATCGGGAAATACACTTACTATTAGAAAAGTAGGGAAATCAGGAATTGTTGATATTAAAGGATTATATAAATTATTCCCGGGTGGCCCTCTAAAATATTCCTCAAAAATTGCAGGAATTCCTAAACCAAGCAGTTGTGTGTAAATAATTTAAAAAAATAAAAAAATGAGTACGAATAAAAACGAAAAACCACTAAAAAAAGTGTGCATGATATGTGCAAAAGGTAGCATAGAAGATGTTTATGCCACACTTGTCATGGGTAATGGGGCTGTTATGGAAGGCATAGAAACTAAATTATTTTTCACATTTTTTGGCCTTGATGCAATCACTAAAAAACAAATGAACAAGCTTCATACAAGCACGGTAGGTAATCCGGCGATGAGAATGCCAGGAGGTTTACCTTTTCCAAGCCTTCTTGGAATATTACCGGGAGTTGAAGCGGGTGTTTCAGCTATGATGAAAAAGCAAATGGAGAAATTAGATATGCCTTCGGTAGATGAATTTCTCGAAATGATCACGGCCGGTGGAGGTGAAATATATGCTTGCAAACTTGCCATGGATATGTTTAAACTAAAAAAAGAAGACCTTCACGAAGAAGTTAAGGCTGTTCTCACTATAGGTGAATTTTATGAAATGGCCGGTGGTGATGGAACACAAATTATTTTCACATAAAATTTAATAATAATTATGAAAAAAAAAATCACTTATTACATATCATTAACATTTTTGTTTTTGATATTTTTTCAATTTGCTGGTGCAACCGATGGATATTTCAGTAATGGTTATGGCACAAAAAACAAAGGATTCGCAGGAGCAGGAATAGCTTACTTGCATTCACCTTTTTCGGCTGCTATCAATCCGGCAGGACTGGGATTTCTTAGTAAAAAAATGAGCTTTGAAATAAGCGTCGGTTTATTCAACCCAAACCGGAAATATTCAATTGTTGGCGCCCCCACGCCACCCGATCAATGGGGATATATGGGCCCAAACGGATTTGTACATGATCCGAGATTTATGGCATTCGGCTTAACTGAAGGAACTGTCGAAAGCGGAAGTAAAGTATTTATTATTCCGGCTATAGCTTTTGCTTATAAACTTGATGAGAAAAATACACTTGGCTTAAATTTTTTCGGAAATGGTGGTATGAATACCGATTATGATGCCAAATCATATTATAGTTCCATAATTGATGCTTTTGGAAACCCTATGCCTGATGGAAGGCATAATCCGATGGCAAACGTAAGTAAGCCAACCGGAGTAAATCTTGCACAGATGTTTTTATCATTAACTTATGCACGAAAATTCGGAGAAAATCATAGTTTAGGTATTTCACCTGTTTTTGTATATCAAACTTTCGAAGCAAAAGGACTTGAAGCATTTCGCGATATGGGAATGGCCGGAAACGCCTTTTTGACTCAAATGATGGGTTGGCCCGATCGTTCTGATTGTGTAACAAATAATGGAAAAACCAGTTCAACCGGCTTTGGTTTTCGAATAGGATATCAGGGCGAATTGTTTGATGGTTTCAGGCTTGGTGCTACATTCCAACCACAAATTAAAATGAGTAAATTTGATAAATATCAAGGATTATTTGCTGAAGAAGGACGTTTCGATATTCCGGCAAACTGGACAGCAGGAATTTCTTATGAGGTAACACCCGATTTAACGGTTTTGTTTGATGTTAAAAGTATTATGTATAGTAAAGTTAAATCAGTCGGTAATACAATGATTGCTTCAGAAATGATGCCGATGATACCGAATTTGAATTCTACTTCACCACAGGATGCTTTTATTCCTAATCCTGATTTTGTACCACTCGGAAACGATGATGCAGCCGGTTTTGGTTGGGAAGATATGATGATTTTTAAATTAGCTGCCGAATACCGTCAGGTAGAGAACTGGCAGTTTCGACTTGGATACTCTTATGGCAAACAACCAATTCCCGAATCGGAAGTTATGTTTAATATTCTTGCTCCGGCAGTTAACGAAAATCATATTTCTCTTGGTTTAACTCGAATATTGGGCGAACATCAATTGAGTCTTGCAATAACTCATGCTTTGTCGAATACAGTTACCGGAACCAATCCATTTGATCCGGCACAACAAATTGAATTAAATATGAACCAATGGGAATTTGACATTGGTTTTACATTTTAGTTAATACATTTTTTCAAGCGTTTTTTATGGCTGCACTGATCTTTTGATAGTGCAGCTTTTTTTATCTGTCTGGTTATTAGGCAATATGGTTTCCAAAATAATTACAAAACGAATATAAAAAGGCATATTATTTTGTATAAATTTGCCGGATTAAATTTTTAAAAAAATCATGAACTTATATTAAAATATATTCTGAGTTTTCCATTTTTGGGGATATAATCAGACTATAAATACTAGATGAATTAAACTTATTGACTTTATCGGAACTCTAATATGAAAAATAAATTTGGGATTACTATATTTCAAATGTTATTGATAGAAATACAGAAAAACAAATAAATCGAATGCACAAAATGACATCATATATTAAATTTTTCTCACTCGTTTTCTTTTTAACAATAGTTATAAATTTAATGAGCCAAAACAAACAACTTCAATCTGACAAAAAAGGACAAATAAGTGGAACTGTAATTGATTCAATTAGCGGCAAACCGGTGGAATATTGCACCGTTGCATTGTTCCGTAAAAATAGTATGGAGTTGGTTAACGGAACCATTACTCAAAAAAACGGGCGTTTTTTCATGGAGAAAATAAGCCCCGGCCCCTATTTTATCAGAATTTCTTTTATGGGATATGATGATAAAATAATTTCCGATATTTTGTTCACTAAGGATAAACCTATTATCAATCTCCACAAAATTAAGCTAAAGGGGTCGTTGCAAACTTTAGATGAAGTGGTAGTTGATGGAAGCACTCCACGTATTGACTATAAAATTGATAAAAAAGTTATTAATGTAAGCAAGCAAATTACTTCAATTTCAGGGACAGCAGTGGATGTTTTGGAAAATGTACCTTCTGTTAAAACCGATATTGAGGGGAATGTTTCTTTGAGGGGAAGCCAGAGTTTCACTGTATTAATAGATGGACGGCCATCAGTTTTGGATGCTAATGATGCTTTGCAACAAATACCGGCCAGCACAATTGCTAATATTGAAATCATTACCAATCCTTCAGCTAAATACGATCCTGACGGGACTGCCGGAATCATCAATGTCATCACAAAAAAGAACAAACTTCAGGGATTCAGTGGTATAGTTAATTTAAATACCGGATTAAATAAGAAATATGGTGGTGACGTGCTGATCAACTATAAAAAGCGAGATATGAATATATATTTTGGAGTCGATTATAACCTTAGAAATTTCCCCGGAGAGAGATATAATGAGCGACATACTTATGCCGAAGATACTATTTTTAAAACCATAATGAACGGAACCAACACTCATGAAAGAAAAAGATGGGGTTTACGAACCGGCCTTGATTATAGCTTTGGAGAGAATGATATTTTTGGATTGGGACTTAGATATGGTGATCGAAGAATGAATGGAAATACCATGTCAGAATATGACGAATGGATGGTTCCGGGTGATATTCATAAGCTTTATAAAAACAATGATGAAAGCAAAAGGGGAGGGTCGTTTTATGAAATAAACGGTAACTATCAGCATAAATTTAAGAAAAAAGGCCATGAAGTAAAACTTGAGTTATCATATAGTAAGCGTGATTTTGAGGATAACTCAATTAATGAATTAACAAATGAGTCGGGTATAGCGGTAGATGGAAAAAAGAATGTGGAAACCGGGCCTTCGAGCCGGTTTAGAGCAAACGTTGATTATACTTTACCAATAGGTGATAAAGATAAATTTGAAGCAGGATTTCAAACTCGTTTTTCTGAAAGTGAAGACAACACCGAACTTTATATCCTGAATACAAATAGCGGGAAATATGAAATTCAACCGGAATATAGTAACACAACATCCTATAAAAGAAATATTCATGCAGTATATTCTTTGTATGCCGGAGAACTTGGAAACTTTGGCTATCAGGGAGGCTTAAGGGGAGAATACACCTACAGGAATATTAAATCCGGCCACGATTCTAAGGCTTTTGGAATCGACAGATGGGATTTCTTTCCTACTCTGCACCTGTCTTATCAGTTACCTAAGGACCATCAGTTGATGACCAGCTATACACGCCGAATACAAAGATCACGGGGTTGGTATCTGGAACCTTTTATTACATGGGAGGATGCTTTCAATGTCAGAAAGGGAAATCCTGATCTCCTACCCGAATATATCGACTCCTTCGAGTTGGGATATATTAAAAACATAGCAAAAAGTAATATGATCTCTTTGGAGGGATATTATAGAATCACTAATAATAAGGTGGAAAGAGTAAGAAGTGTATATGAAGAAAATGTAATGCTGAGCACTCCCGAAAATGTGGGAAAAGACTATAGTTTAGGCCTCGAATTTATGTTTAGTTATCAATTATACAAGTGGTGGGAAGTTGACTTAATGGCCAATTTTTATAAATATAAGGTAGAAGGTATTTTATACGGTGAAGATTTTTCTAATAATAGCAATAACTGGAGTTCGAGATTTAATAATACTTTTAATATTAAAAAGAATACCAAAATTCAAATCAACAGCATGTATAATGGCCCAAGTGTTACAGCTCAAGGTAAAACAGAAGGTTATTATATGGTTAATACAGCCGTACGCCAGGATTTTATGGACAAGAAGGTTTCGGCGGTTTTTCAAGTCAGTGATATATTTTCTTCTGCAAAACATGAATTTACATCCAGAGGGCCGGATTTCTACAATTATAGTGAATATAAACGAGAGGCTCCAATTGTAACCTTATCCGTAAGTTACCGCTTCAACAATTACAAACCCGATAGAAAACCAAGTTCCGGCAATGATAATGGTGTGATGGAAGAGTTTGAATGATTTTAGATTTAACAATTTAGAATTTTGATTAATTGAAGTATCCTGAAAGGAATCATATCAATAAACGACAACTTAAGAATAGATATAATAATCTTTTTGCAGCACATAAGTACTTTAGGCATTCCAAGTACTCATAACTGTTTTCCTGTTTTGTGCAATGCAGCACCCACTTTTTTAGATTTTCATTTCCAGTAGTTGTTCTTGTATTTGGTTTGGCACT
>JAEINX010000195.1 GCA_016342645.1 Bacteroidales bacterium
TTTATCAACAAAAAGTCCGAATAAAGGAGTAAAAATTATTGTACCTAATGAAAGCAATGAAGCTATTCGACCGCTTAATTCTTGAGTAACATTAAATTTATTCAGAAAAAAATCGGGAGAAAATGATTGAAACGGAAAAACCGCCGAATAAAAAGTCAGGCACAACAAAGTAATGTAAATAAACGAACGGTTTTTAAATAACATTAAAAGATCACCAAAACGAAATTCTTCATCTTTGCCAAGAAGTTTTTCTTGTTTGATTTGTTTATCTAATTTCAAATCAAAAAGCATATAAACCACGAATGCAAGCATTCCGGCACAAACAAAAAATGCCGCAAACCATGTAGCAGTAGTCCAACCTGTATCAGCTTCAATCAGAAAAGGTGAGAACGAGAATGCAGCTGCCGACCCAAGCCTTGCCAGGCCAATTTTAACACCAAAAGCAAGTGCAAGCTCTTTGCCTTTAAACCATTTTACAATTATTTTACTTATGACAACAATACTTGTTTCGGCTCCAAGCCCAAATAAAAACCTGCCAAAAAGCATCATTTTTAACTCGGGTGAGAAACCTGTGAGAAATGAACTCATAAACTCATAACCTAAGCCGCCGTTTGTATAATAATTACTAGCTCCATAGGCTGTTATGAGTGCACCAATTGCCATAAGCCCGACAAAAATAAAACCCGTTCGCCTTATCCCGAGTTTATCAAGAATTATGCCCCCAAAAACAGCCATCAATAGGAAAACATTTGGTATTGAATATACCGAGACAAATAAACCAAAGTCAAATGAAGTGAAATTGAATTCCTTTTCGAGTGTACGTTTTAAAGGAGATAAGGCATCGTAGAAATAATAATTTGCTGCAAGAACAAATCCTACAATTAACAACATTGCCCATCGTGTAGTTACCGAGTCTTTAAGTGATTTTTGAATTTGATTCATTAGGAGGTATTAATTTTATAAATATTTTTTTTTGCACAAATGTACAAATTTACTTGTATTATGATAGCTTAATGAAATTCGAATAATATTGATATTTTCTCTCTCACTTTATACCCTTAAACCCTTATACCTCTATACTTTTATTTCCCTCGTGTTTTACAATAACTTTAGATTTCCATTTACCTGATAAATAATATAAATAGGAGAAAAATGCACCGAAAAACCATGCAATCGGTATTCCCCACCAAATTCCCGTTTCGCCAATTTTTTCAGAAAGAAACCATGAAATCGGGATGCGGATAATCCATAATGCGAAAAGTGTAATAAACATAGGAATCAAGGTGTCGCCTGCTCCTCTGAGAACGCCGTTGAATGCAAACATGGTTGAAAACAAAACATAAAAAGGTGCAACAATCCATAAATATTTTACTCCCGATTTGATAACGTCCACGTCTGAAGTAAACATTTGCATAATATATTTTCCTAAAACTAATATTATAATTGAAATTATAATTGAAAACGTTGCTGTAATAATAAGTGTTGATAGCAATCCTTCTTTCGCTCTTTTTGGTTTTCCTGCTCCAAGATTTTGCCCCACAAAAACTGCAAGTGCTGCCGAAAAATTCATTGCAGGCATTGCAACAAATGAGTCTATACGGAAGGCGATGCTATAAGCTGCAATTACATTTGTTCCGAAATTATTTACTATTCTGAAAAGTGCAATCATCCCAAGTGCAACAAAAGTTTGCTGAAAGCTTGTTGGTAGTCCTATTTTCAGGCTTTTCCTAAAAATATCACTATCAAATTTCAAACCAAACATTGATATTCTGATGATTTTATGGGTTTTGTTTAAATACCAGATAACTAAAATAAATGCAATCCCTTGTGCAATTATTGTTGCAATTGCTACACCCGAAATTCCCCATCCGAAAACAATAACAAACAATAAATCTAATATAATATTTACGATAGTAGAAATAATTAAAAAATACAAGGGTGTTTTTGAATCTCCTAATCCCCTGAGAATTGCACTCGTACCATTAAAGCCGAAAAACAAAATTATTCCTGAAATATAAATATTGAAATAAGTTTCGGCAAAAGGCAAAATTTCAGCCGGAAGTGCCATAAGTTCAAATATCTTTTTACTGAAAATAATTCCAACTATACTTAACAATATTGAGGCAAAAAACAAAAAGATATACAATGTATCAATTGCTCGTTTTACTTTTTCGATGTCTTTAGCACCAAAATATTGGGAAATTACAATAGTTGAACCGGATGCAATACCAATTATAAATGAAATTAAAGCGAACATCAGTGGAAATGAAGCTCCGACAGCAGCGAGGGCTTCCTTACCTATATAATTCCCAATTATAATACTGTCAACGATATTATACATTTGCTGGAAAATGTTTCCCAATATCATTGGAGTTGCAAATTGCAAAATCATTTTACTTACTTTCCCGCTGCTTAGGTCTTTCATTCGTTTTTTATGATTTTTACATCTCTCGGCTTAGGGTGTAAAATTAGGAAAACTATGTTAGTAATTGAGTTTAATGTGAAAATTATAATTCACGGGCTTGGATGCCGGATACTTGATACTTGATTCTGGAAATAGGACACCTAATATGTTTAAGGATGCTCATCAGCATAAATTATTTCACGCCGACAAATCAACAATAAAACAATTCAATCATTTTTTCTTTCATATTTCATAATATGGATTATTTTTTATTACTTTTGTTGAACATTTAAATTTATAATATCATGGCAAAAGGTAAAGACGCAAAAAAAAGCAATAAAAAAGCACC
>JAEINX010000026.1 GCA_016342645.1 Bacteroidales bacterium
CTGATGGTTGAATTAGTAGACACGTCCGTACGGATGATCATCGCGATCGTGCGGGTTCAAGTCCCGCCCCGGGTACAAAGTTTAAGCCGATCATAAAAATCGGCTTTTTTATTGGGTACAACATAGGTACAACATTTTTTTTCTTGGTATTTTCTATATACTCACTTTAAACACTGGTAAAATTATGATTTATTTTAGAAGCCCAGCAATTCTTTCAAATTTGAATAATTCATAACTTTACCCCTATTCTCCCGAATAATCCCCCAAAGCCTTCTTGAGTTGGGGTTTGTTCACCTATTGCGAAGCAACATCCCAAATTCCAAGTTCAACTAAACATTCCCATTAAGTTTTCCAAGATTCTGTATTTGTCAGGTGGAAAAGGTCATTTTTCAATTCCTCAATGTTTTTTTCTGATAAAATTTGATTATCATCAATACCTAAGGAAGAAATGATAAGGTATGCTGGTCTTTTTTGGGCTTTGGTAGGAATTGTGTGTTTATTAGCAAGAAAAACTTTGAGTTTTCTTTCAAAAAGTTTTACACTTCCCCCTGAAAATAAATACTAAACATGAATCTCAAAAAATTATCCGTTTTCTGGTATGTTTTCTCGCTAATTTGGATATCTTTTATTGCATCTGTCCACGCAGAAAAACCTATTGTTGTGGCAAAAACAAATTCAGTAGCCCCTTTGGACATTACATTTGAACCTTCTTCAAAGGGCAGAATAGAGGGGAATGTTACCGGAACGTACACAAAAGAGGATATTGAAAATATTTTGTTTACAATTGCCGGAGATTTTGATGGAAACGGAATCAGGGAAAAACACCAATTCCGACATCAATGGAAAGAGAGGTATCGTGAGGAAGGTGGACAAGGTGACGGTTCATGTACTTTTTTCAGATGTAAATTTCACATAGGGAATAAATTAGAAATCAGTAATAACAAGGTTATTTACAGGACTGTGTTATTAGAGGATACCTAGGAAAATATCCATCTTTTATACAATAATTAACATCAAAAAAAGATTTCAATATGGAATGTTTCGGTGTAGAGATTTTATAGTGTAAAAGGTTGTCTCGATAAATCCACCCGAATGCGCTCTACGTGTTCGGGCTTTTTTAATACTCACTTTCCAAATGAAAAGAAAAATCAAAATAAACAAAACCATCATTGCCGAGGAAACCGAAATAGGGGTAGGGTTAATACTTCCACTTGAAAAGTTGTCACCTCCAATCATTAAACTTCTTCGAAGGAACTATAACCAAGACCCTACTTGCATAACTGGGGATATTGAATTTCTCTTTTCGTTTGATGGAATAGGAATTATGGAATAGGAATTAATGATGGAGAGAATTGTTGGCCGGGCAATTAGAATTAGCGCGCAAATTACGTGCAAATAAAAAATAGTTTAATATAGTGTCACTATCAATTAATAAAATAACAGGGTTTATTTGCTACGTTTTAATATTGAGAAATATTAATATATTTCTCAGCTTTAGCATCAATACAATGCCACCTCCCCAACTGCGGATCATAAAACCTCGCCCCATCCATACGGATTTGCTTCGCTTCATAATCATACCAATCAAGCCATCTGTCATTTTCCGGGGTTCCTTCGGTATCGAAACCGTCGTCTTGTAATTCTTTGCCGTTGTAGAGGTATTTATTGGAGTTGTTTACAAAGGGAGGGATGGAATTTTGGTTAATGAATTTCAGGCCAAAGGGGTAATAGTGGTTCTCTTGCAATATTTCCAAATCATCTCCATTTTTTGTAAACATTATACGTGTGTTTCCAAGATGATCTTTTAAAAAGTAGCGGTATTGAAATTCTACACCTTCAGTTGGAACTGCTACACCTTCATCTGTTAAAATTTGTTCCAAGCCTTCTATGTCGTTATAAATGAAATTACCTATGTAATCTTTAATTAGCTCGGGTGTTGTATTTCCGTCTTTATACACTTCTTTTTTAAGTTTTGTTCCGTTGGCGTCGTAAAGATACAAAATTTTATTACCATCCGCAGCATCTCCGAAAATTATGGTAAAAATAGAATTATCAGTTTCTTTTTGGAAAAAATTGTCGATTAATTGTTTGTGTTCTGCATCTACTTTTATAATATGTTTTCTGGCTTGGCCAGCTTCCATTTTATAATTCTCACTGATTTTTTTTACTCGCCAATCTAAAGGAGCGATTATTTTGACATGAAGTGATCTGGGGATTTCATTGCCAAAAGATCCCGCCTCGGCCAACAATTACAACATCCCCGTCGTTCAAAATTGACCTTATAACATTTATGATTGTTTTGCGTATTGCTTTATCGCTTTTAAAATATTTTTTTGTCATCGCTGAAACAAATTCATCAATAGCCGATTTTTGCTGTGATAAAAACACATATTCGATTTTTGCAGGGTTTAATTCAAGTTCCTTGGCAGATTCAATCAAAATTTCTTTATTGATCCATTTCCATTTCTGTTTTTTTCCTTTGTTTTGATTTAGTGTTGATTTTTTGAGTTGACATAACTAAATTTCTCCTTTCTCATCCAAAGGTAAGCTTTCTTATAGTTATTTCAAGTAGAAAAAGTTTAGAATTATCAATTTCAAGTACAAATTGGTAATAATTTATTCTTCGTAAGGGTCTGTAACCGGTAGTACATAATATTGTCCAGTCCTTGGATCTTTATAAAACTTGCTATATCCGTTTATGCTTTCTATATTTACATCTACCTGTCCCTTAACAAAAACGGTGTTTTCAACATCAACATTTCCGGTAATTGTTAAAACAGCATCAGATTCAATTTTAACGGGTGTAAAACGCGGAAATATTCCAAAATTCTGAAAAACAATAAACCAAATACCTACCACAATAAGAATTAAAATTATTTTTAATTGTTTCGCATCTTCCATTTTTTAACCCAATTTCTTAAAAATTTCAATAAAAAATTCAGTTTTCAAAATTATTCAAATTAAATTAAAAATCCAAATTATTAATATTTTTACATTGTTTTGTGATAAAAAACTTCATAAAACCCTAAAAATGTTATTTTTATTAATTTGGTAAAAATTTTACATTTGTGGCTTTAAAGCTTACCCAAACTTGTTTGCCTTCAAATAAAGACAAGTTTTCATAAGATTCGAGCGAGATTAAGGCAGAAATTTTTATTCCAACATTAACTATGAGTTCTATGCTATTGTTTGCCGGAATAATCTCTAATATTTCTCCGAGAAAATTATTACAAGCACTGGTTTCGGGTTTATGATTTGAAACAAATATTGCATTGTCGCCAATCAAAATAAAACCTGTACCTTGCGTTTGATCAGTATGTAATTTGATTTCAATAGAATTGTCGATAATTACATTTTTTAAACCTTTTGAATAAGAGGGTTTTAAAATGCAAGGGAAAAAATTTCTAACACCTGTAAAACTTGCAACAAATTTTGATTTCGGGAATTGAAAAACCTCGATCGCTGTTCCAGTTTGTAATAATTTTCCTTCATTCAATATTGCAACTTTGTTTGCTAGCAAAACAGCCTCTTCATAGTCGTGTGTTACATGGATTATTGTTTGGCCGGCTTTGTTAATTCGGCGAAGTAGTTTACGTAAATCGTTTTTTAACTGAATATCGATTGAAGATAATGGTTCATCAAGTAATAGTATTTTAGGATCAGAAACCAAAGTGCGTGCTAAGGCAACTCTTTGTAATTCACCACCGGACAATGTTGTAGGCTTTCGATTTAAAATATGATTTATGTCTAACTTATTGCTAATGTTTATTACTTTTTCCCTAATAATTGATTTATTTATTCTGTGATTTTTTAATGGATATTCGATGTTTTCTTTTACAGACAAATGTGGGAACACTGCAAGATCCTGAAAAACCATGCCTATCTTGCGTTTTTGAATTCTTTTATTTGTAATATTTTCATTATCCAAAAAAATTTCACCATTGTCAGCTTGAATTATTCCTGCAATTATTTCAAGTATAAGTGTTTTTCCAGCACCTGACGGACCAAGCAAAACAAAATAATCGCCTTTTTCAACTGATAATGAAATATCTTCCAAATTAAACGGATCATATTTTTTAGAAATATTTTTAAGTTCTAACATCATTTTTTTCTTTAGAAAGTAGGCGTAAAAGAACAAAAACTAAAAGACTGACAATAATAAAAATTACGGCAACCGGCCTTGCATATTTCAGCCCGAATGCTCCGAATCTTTCATAAATTAAGATAGGGGCAATCATTGGATGATATGCCACTATAATAACTGCACCAAACTCGCTCATACCTCGGGCAAACATTAAGATCAAACCTGACAAAACATTTCGCCAGGCCAATGGTAATGAAATGGTAAAGAAAACTTTAATTGGTGAAGCGCCAAGAGATAATGCAGCTTTTTCAAGTTTTATAGGGACTGATGCAAACCCGTCTCGAGCTGAATTAATTAGAAACGGAATACTTACAAAGGCCATTGCAATAGAAATTCCGACAGGATGCCCAACAAAGTTTAATCCAAATTCGGATGCAATTTTACCGATTGCTGAGTCGCGTGAAATGAAACCAAGTATTGCTATTCCGGCAGCCGAGTGTGGAATAACAATCGGAAGGTCAATGATTCCCATAACCAATTTTTTGAAAGGAAATTTTTTTCTGGCCAAGAGATATGCAAATGGAATGGCAGCAATTGCAAAAAAAACCGTTGCCATCATTGCTGTTAACAAAGTTAACCAAATACTTTTCTGAACTTCAGCTTCTTTAGATGTTTCGATAATGTCGTTTGGCGAGGTTGAAAAAAACATTCCTACCAAGGGAGCAATTATAAATAATAATACAAGTCCTCCTAAAATCGAAAATAACAAATTTAATGCGTTGTTTCTCTTCATTCAATTATATTTTTATTAGCATTAAATTTGAAAATATTTGACATAAATTTTGTAAATGCAGAATAAATACTTTTTTACAAAATTATCATAAAGATTTGTATTTTTGAAAATGAAATAAAAATAAATAATAAAAAATGGCTCATATTAAAAAGAATAGCGATAACGGACACGAGAAAGAAATATCCAACGGTTTTTATGATAAAGAATTAGCGAGGCTACAAATTGAGCTTGTTAGATTACAAGATTGGATTAAACAAGAGGGTTTGCGGGTTGTAATAATTTTTGAAGGTCGCGATGCTGCTGGAAAAGGTGGTGTTATTAAAAGAATTACGCAAACTTTGAATCCAAGAATTTGTAAGGTTGTGGCTTTAGCAACTCCAACCGAACGCGAAAAAACACAATGGTATTTCCAAAGATATGTGACTCATTTACCTGCTGCCGGCGAAATGGTTTTATTTGACAGAAGCTGGTATAATAGGGCAGGAGTTGAAAGAGTTATGAACTTTTGTACTGAAAACGAATATTGGGGTTTTCTTAGAACTTGTCCTGAGTTTGAACGTATGCTGATCCGTTCAGGAATTATTCTGATAAAATATTGGTTTTCAGTTAGCGAAAAAGAACAAGAGCGCCGGTTCCAAAAACGTATTAATGATCCTACTAAGCAATGGAAATTAAGTGAAATTGATCTTCAATCACGCTTACATTGGGTTAAGTATTCAAAAGCAAAAGATGAAATGTTTGCTTATACCGATACAAAACAATCGCCATGGTGGGTAATTCATACCGATGATAAAAAGCATGCACGTTTATTATGTATTCGTCATATATTGAGCTTAATACCGTATAAAGAAATCCCAAACCCCATAATTAAACTTCCTCCCCGAAATCATACTAAAGGGTATGTTAGAACCCCAATGTCTGAACAAACTTTTGTGCCTGATTATTATAAATAATTATTTAAAATTTAATTGCTAAGTTAACTCTGTATTTTATGGTATGTTAATAGAATTTTCTTCATATTTAATATAATTTTTATACTTTGCAGACGCATTTTAATAAAATTTAAAATTTACTATGAATAATACAGGTTTTTCAACAATAGATTATGCAGTTTTTATTTCTTATGGTTTAATTATAGTTTTTATTGGGCTTTGGGTTTCAAGGAAAAAGAAAGGCAAAGAAAAAACCGCCCAAGATTATTTTTTGGCCTCAAAAGCTTTGCCATGGTGGGCAATAGGAGCTTCCTTAATAGCTGCAAACATTTCAGCCGAGCAAATGATTGGAATGTCAGGTTCGGGTTTTGCAATAGGGCTTGGAATTGCAACTTATGAATGGATGGCTGCAATTACCTTGATTTTGGTCGGGAAGTTTTTTCTTCCGATTTTTTTAAAGAAGAAAATTTATACTATGCCGCAGTTCCTTGAATTAAGGTACGATGGACGGGTAAGAACCGCAATGGCTACTTTTTGGTTAATTGTTTATGTGTTTGTTAACCTTACTTCTGTTCTTTACCTCGGAGCATTAGCTTTGAAAACTATAATGGGAATTCCTTTAATGTATGGAATTATCGGGCTTGCTTTATTTGCTGCGATTTATTCAATTTACGGAGGATTAACTGCCGTGGTTTGGACGGATGTAGTGCAGGTTATTTTCTTGATAGGTGGAGGTTTATTGACAACCTATCTTGCTCTTGATGCTGTTTCTGACGGACAAGGGGCAATTGCAGGTTTTGAGCATTTATTGAAATATGCACCAGAAAAATTTGATATGATACTTGAAGAAGGTTCTCTTTTAATTCCCGATGGAAAAGGTGGCCTAAAAGACGCATATATGGATTTACCAGGCTTAGGTGTTCTCGTTGGAGGAATGTGGATAGCAAATATTTCTTATTGGGGGTTTAATCAATATATTATTCAAAGGGGTTTAGCTGCAAAAAGTATTCGCGAAGCTCAGAGTGGAATGATATTCGCAGGATTTTTAAAGATATTAATTCCATTAGTTGTTGTAATTCCAGGAATTGCTGCTTTTGTTTTAACAAAAAACTCATCAATTATTCTTGAACCTTCCGATAAAGCATATCCCTGGCTATTACACGAGTTTATTCCTGTGGGTTTAAAAGGGCTTGCTTTTGCCGCTCTTGCAGCAGCTGTAGTTTCATCTCTTGCATCAATGTTGAATTCAACGGCAACAATTTTTACAATGGATATTTTTAAACGTTTTATTAATAAAAATGTCTCGGAAACTAAGATGGTTACTGTAGGTAGGCTAACAAGTTTGACTGCTTTAATAATTGCCGTTTTGACAGCGAAACCTTTGCTTGGAAACTTAGATCAGGCTTTTCAATATATACAGGAGTTTACCGGTTTTGTAACTCCGGGTGTGTGTATAATATTTTGTTTCGGACTTTTTTGGAAACGAGCAACTGCAAATGCAGCTTTATGGATTGCAATTCTGACAATACCATTATCGGCAGTTTTTTACTTCTTTGCTCCCGAAGTTCCTTTTATCGACAGAATGGGATATGTAGCTTTGATTTTGGCCGGAATAGGAATATTGATTAGCTTGATAGAATCGAAAACCGATGACCCAAAAGGAATTGAACTTTATAAAGGTATTTTTCATACCGGAACTGCCTTCAATGTAGGAGCAATAATACTTTGTGCAATGGTGGCGGTTTTATATATTATTTATTGGTAATAGTAATGCCCTATATTTCAATTTTATTACTTTTCTTAAGGAAGGTTTTCGGTTTTGTAGAGCGTAATTGCTTTTTACTTTTTCTCAATAAAAGAAATTCGCTAATTGCTTTTTCTTCTTCTTTTGTTAAAGGCTCTTGCCCTCCAACAAAATCAACATCTAATTCTTGTGGTTTCATTATATTATATTTGAATAGTATTTGTTTATTAGTTTTAAAGCAGCATTAGTTTCGAATCATTAATCTGCCACCAAAATGAATAGCTCCTAAACTTTTCACATAATGGTTTATTAGCTGGGTTTTTGAGACAAAAGACACATTTCCCTCATGACCTCTCTGAAAAGATATTTTACAAGCAAAAGCAACAAGATTACCATGAATCCCAGAGTATATTTTTTGCTTTCCTTTATTAAAAGGGGCACTTTCAATAAGGTGTATGTAAATATGGTCTGATTTTATTTCTAAGCTGATTAAACCTTGAATAATTGATGGATTATTTACAATAGTAAGTTTGTAAATTTCTTTTTTTGGAGACTTTAATTCTGATTTCCAGGTGAATAACCATCCTTTTTTTTTAGTTATTGTTTTTAAGTCAGAAGTAGTGATAAAAGAAATATCAGTCGGAAAACTATCTCCAGAAACAGTATTCTTTATTGAATTAGTCAATTCATCAACTTTAAAATCAAGAACTGTTTCTTCCTTTTTTCTCATGATACAAATTTACAAAGAACCCTTGACTTTTGCAAGAAATAAAATAATTAGTGATACAAATGTAGTATTTTACATTATGTAAATTTAAAAACTATCAAATTATCACTTATTTAATTTCGCCATCTTCGGGTACAAATTCATAAGCTCCCAAATCAGGGCTTTGTTGCCTGCTTTCTCCTTTAATATCAAATGGAACACTCTCGGCAATATTTATGTTTCCGGCATCTATAGCAGGCGATAAAGTGTCCAGTTCGTAATTATTTGACTGATAATCTTTGAATAAGGGATCAAGGTTTTTTAGGCAACTCATATAATGATCTGTATCCTCAATATCGAGTGTTGTTTTTAAAAGTGTGTTCTCAAAAAGATAATTAAAATCTTCTGCCTCTTTCGAATCAATGACTATTTCTTCCTCATTGCTTCCATATAAAATACAATTTCCAAAATAAGTAAACATATCAAAAGTATGGGGAACATCGGCAGAGTCTAAGTAATAGTTATTAATTATAAGCGAGGGTGTTTGCCTGATTGAATACCGCCAAAAGTTGGCAAAGGTGCATTGTTTGAAATTATAATCACCGCCGAGGGTTAATGCAATATCATAAATCCCACAATTTGCAATAACATCGTTAGTTGCAGTAATTTTGTAATATCTTGTAAACAATCCCATACCACTCATGTTTTCTATAATTGTATTATTCAAAATGAGTTGATTTCCCATGTATTGTTGCATGGTCTCGGCCTGAATTCCAATAAATCCGTTCTTGATAATAGCATAATTAAAAACATTATCCTTACTGCTTTCATTCAACCAAATTCTATCCCATTGGCCAGGAAGTTGACTGTAATCTTCCTCAAGTCTATCGCCCTGAAAAATTACCGGATAATTTTCAGTTCCGTTAACTTTTATTGAGCCCCCTTTATAAACCCATAAACCCGATCCGTCGTGAAAATGAATTTTTGCCCCCGCATTAATATTTAAAACCGCATTCGAATCGACAACAGCGTAACCGTAAATCAAATAGGGTTTTTGAGCATCCCAAGTTGTATCTGAAAATTCATGGGCGACTATTTTATAAGGAGGAAGTCCTTTAACATAGGTATCTGCGTTTATATAGTAGGCATCCTGTCCCCACGCAACGAGGTCAACATCCTGAATATTTCCGTTTGTTTGAAAAACTATTGAATCCTGCACAACAAAAGGTGAATTAACATCGCCCGGATTTACAGTTACTCTTACAAAAATATATAAACTGTCATCACCATCAATTTCAATATCGGCAACCGAAGTGGCAGCAATACCATCAATATTTAACATATATTGTGATGAATTTCCGGAAGCAAGAGCAATTGATGATATTTTTATTTTCTGATTATCGTGGTTGTAAATCTTTAATTGTTTGGTGATTGATCCAATAGTTGAAAAAACAGTATCGAATATTACGGTATCTGTAGAAAACCCTAAAGTTACTGACGGACTTGTGTTTATTTCATCATCTTTACGGCAAGAAGAAAAAATAAGTCCAATTACAATTATAAAGCTTAATGGAATAAATAATTTTTTGATTTTAGGGGTGATAGTCATTATTGATTAATTTTTTACAAAGATAGATATTAAGGTTATTCTTACGATTTTTTTAAATAATTATTGTATGGGGTGGGGAATTCCGGTTTTGGTTGCCTGATACCGGATACTTGAGAAATTGTCGCCGGATGAGTTGATTAAGTATTTGTAAGATACGCTTTATTAGCTTATACGATTAATTGGAAAATAAAACCAGACAGGTTTTAGAAACCTGTCTGGTTTCGTTAATTATTGGATCACAATTTTCTTAACCGGACTAAAATCTTTTCCGCTAAAACTTATAAAATATACACCCTTTTCAAACCCGAATAGGTCAATTTCTATTGTTGTTTGATTATTGCCGATTGTTGTTTGGAAAACTACCTTTCCTGCAATGTCTGTGATTTTTAAACCTGACAGGTTTTTAAAACCTGCAAGGTTTCCGATTGTTATTAATCCTTTTGTCGGATTTGGATAAATTGATATTTCTGAAATAGTAATTTCATCCGATAATCCGCTTGTTGAGAAATTCATTAAACTATATTCACCATCCTCGGAAGGGAAAATATCTTCTGTCCATGCATCTTTATAAGGATTTGAAAATGTATAATTGCTTAAAATATATTCTTTGTTTTCACTTTTATCCCAAACTTTAATTATCGGTTTGTTTCCTGTTTCATAAAGATTACTGAAAACAGGAATTGCATTATCAAAAATATTATCAGAAACCACAACACCTGAGCCAACAAGCATTTCTCCATCATACACGGCAATTTCATCACCTGTATTTAGATTTCCTTTTTCAGAATAAATTGTCCAAACGGGATCATAAGGATTTGAGTTCTTAACAATAAAATGCTCGGTTCTTGTAAAATTTTCAACAAGTGAACTTTTTAATTCCTCCGGATAAATCAGAACATCATCAGCTAACATCTTTACGAGATATCCTTCTCCAGCTTGCATATTTCCTATTCCGTTAACCCAATTAGGCCCGATTTTCCGAAATGTCGAGCCGGCTGTGTTTCTGACAAAATCAAGATTATCTAATACATTTTCAAAAACATCGGCTGTATTTATGGCTTGCTCCGGAAAATAGCTTATCAATTGATAACCGCTAATCAATGCAATAGGTGTTTGCGGATTGATTGCTTCTCCGCTTATTACAAATTGATCGGGATCATTCATTCTGAACAAATAGCCTTCGCTTGTATTCCAATCACCAATGCTGTTTACCCAAACAGGCCCGATTTTTCGTAACATTGAACCTGCCGTATTTCTTATAAAATCAAGATTATCCAATAAATCGGAACAAACAACTTGCATATCGGGGTTTTCGGGAATAATTCTGGAAGATATAAACTGATAACCGTTAAGCAATAAATAGTTTTGAGTTATAGTTGAGGAATTATCAAAAGCCGTCTCTGAATAATTTACAATAACATCATCCAGGCTTTGCTGCGATTTAACTTGAATAAAGTAATAATCGTTAGGAACGGGAATGGGTTGCGAAATATCGTATTCTCCCCAATTATCCCAACATATAATACTTACATTATCGAACCATGAAAATGCTGTACCCGAATTAGGCACGCCACTGTTTAAACGAATATCAAAGAATTTTGTTCCGTTTGGAATAGTTAATTCTTTATGATAAAAAGTCCAGGGAGTATCGCCATTTATCCATTCACCAATATTTTCCATACCGAGAGAATAATTACTAATCCGGTCAGCATAATACTTTATTTCAATCGTTACATCCGAAGCATTCAGGGTTTTTATATATCCATATAGCGAATAAATCAAATCATCGGAACAGCAGATTATTCTTTCCTCAAAATTTGTTACAATATTAGAAGAAGTACCGGCATCTCTTTTATGCTGGATTGAACGTTCGCCTTCGAAAGCAAGCGTATCGCAATAATTTTCATCGCTGCTGTTTAAATTCCACAAAGTACAGCCTTCATCCTCCATATTTCCAAACCAAATTTTTTCTCTCCCCAAACGGAATTCGTAATTACCTTGTGGCTGAATATTATTAACGGAAGAAATGCTACCTTCTTTATCAAGAGGATATGGAGCAGTCTCCCAATAACCGCTTGCTTCCTCTAGTGGAAGTTCAACAATATATTCGGTTTCGTAAGTAGCCATATTTAATGTATCCATGATAACTTGTGCAATAACATTTTCTCTGTCAATTTTCAGATATGTATTTAAATCCTTTGAGCATTGGGCAATGTAATCTAATAAATGCAATCCTAAACCTCCTTCAGCTCTTTGAGGAATGTAATCGTCGATATAGACCGGTGTGATTGTAAATTCATAAAATCCCGTTTCGTTAACTTTTGAATTTAAAATCATAGTAGGATAAGTTTCGGGATAATCAAGGTCGAAAACAAAATTCCCAAGAGAATGAGCGATCAATTTCCCATGATATAATTCCAGGCCATGAATAATATGAGGATGATGGCAGATTACCAGATCAGCTCCATTGTCGATAGCAAAATGCCTGATTTTTTTATCTGCGGAGCTTGGAGAATCAAACAGTGGCGAATAACCCTCATCCTCTAAATAATCCTCATTAAAAGGTAGGATATTAGCATCAACACTTGTCGGAGTTATTGAATATTCACCACCGGAATGCCATTCCATTACCACTAAATCCGAGATATTTCTTACTTCGTTTATTTGCTTTTTGATGTAATATTCAGTTAGGTATGCAAAACCGGATTTATTGTAACCGGCATTCAAATATGGTTGATAATTATTATATTGCCCTGTACGATCACTCGATGCCAGAAAGGCAAAATTTACTCCCGATTTTGAATAAAAAACAGGAAGATAAGCCTCATAAGAATTTGCGCCGACCCCCATCTGAATAATATCATTATCTTCTAAAACAGATTGGGTTTGCTGCAATCCGGGTAACAAATAATCCAAAATATGGTTGTTTGCAAGAGTAACAATATCTATTCCCGCATAGGTTAAACCCTTGATATTTGCAGGGGAGCTTTTAAAATATATTGGTTTTGTAGGGTGATGCCCTGCGTGTGTAGTTAAAGGGCATTCGAGATTTGCAACTGTTATATCGGCAGTGTCACCGAGATAAGGCTTTATTTGTTCAAATATTGCTTCAACTCCTTGGGTGGGAATAATTCCGCCATTGTATTCGTATTTTCGGGCTAACATAATATCGCCAACAAAATTTATTGTAATTGGAAAAGAGCTGTTTCCAGGATCGACATCAATATTGCAACTTGCCTGTCCCCACATATTTGTTGAATCAACGACTTCGAGTAAAACTTTGTAAGGATGGTCATCGGCGATTAGAAATGAATGCAAAGGGTCTTGTTCCGTGCTTGTTGAATCATCTCCGAAATCCCAGAAGAAGTCATGTTCATTGCTATCGGGGTCAACCACTTCGCCGAAAAACTGAACATCAACAAATTTGTTTCCGCCTCCGTCTGTATAAATTCTCCCGATTGAATAATCAATCGATACTTCGGGAACACAAGGCAGATCATTAGTGATGTTAATAATATTATCGAAATAAACTACGCCTTGTGAATAAGCATCTTTATCATTGACATAAACTATGCTTGTAATATTCGGCAAATACCCATAAAAAGCGAGCCAATCGTCAGCAAGCGGAAGTTGATAATTATTCCATTTGTCTTCGGGGAAACATCCTTGATAGACAGGTATCCAATCGTCGAAATTCAATTCTTCGGAGCCTGCAAACGAATAGAAAAGTACATTTGCCGAATCCATTATCCCGAATCCCTGAATTTCTGCTTTTGAGGCAATATAAGCAGAAACTTGCCAAACATCGCCCGTTTCAACAACTATAGTCTGAATGTCCTGAACTTTCCATGTATTTCCAAACAATTTTAGAGACCAGGGCGAGTTTTCATAAGTGATTTCCGAATTAAGCTCCCAATCCATAGGATCTTCATCTTCGCCCGGATAGGATTTCAGATTTATAACACCACTATCGAAGTTTTCAATTACAGTTGCTTTATCAATAGCGGATTTAATATGATTTCCGGAATTCATAAATCCCGTGCTTGATGATATTATCAATACAAGAACAATTGTTAAAAGATTTTTAATGTGCAATATTTTCATAATAATTCTCTTTTAAATTTTATCATGATATTTCATTACATCCATGATTATAAAGTTAAACAAAATCTCCAAAATGAGAAATAAAACTCATCAACTATTTGTTATTCGGAATTAGAAATTTCGAACGGCAAATATTCCTTTCAGTATTGCGTGTAAAGTTACAAATAAATATCAAGAGATAAATAATTAAGGCTAATTTTTTTTTTGTACTTTTACCCAATCATAAAAACATTAAATAATGAATAAGAAACTTTTGTTTAGAATAATACCTGTTGTCATTATTTCGCTATTATTTTCGTTAAATACAATTGCCCAACAAAATAAAGAGAGTAATAAGAGTTTTAAAGACAGGGTTTTTCTCGGTGGAAATCTCGGGCTTCAGTTTGGAACAATTACCTTAATAGAAATTTCGCCCCTCGTAGGCTATAAAATAACCGATGATTTTTCAGCCGGACTTGGATTTACATACCAGTATTATAAAGACACGAGGTTTAATCCCGATTATTCAACAAACATTTTTGGTGGACGCATATTTGCGAGATATTATATCTATCAGGACTTCTTTGCGCATTCAGAGATTGAAGTTTTAAACTATGATGCTTACTACTGGCCATCAAGTTATAAAGATAATATTACTGTAACAAATGTGCTTGTTGGGGGAGGGTATAATCAGCGAATCAGTCAAAAAGCATCTGCTAGTATTATGATTTTATGGAATTTGAATGAAGATATTAACTCACTTTATTCTAATCCTATTTTCAGGATAGGATTTAATGTGGGTTTGTGAAGAAATGAAGTGATGGAAATTATTTTCTCACTAAATTCCATATAGAACCATTAAATTTTCTTTTTAATCCTTTTTGGATTTTTATATTTAAAGGTAAGATAGTAAGGAGCAAGAATAATAAAGAATTCTATTCGGGAATTTGATTTAAAACATCGAGAGTTAAGTCCCAGAATTTTGTTACTGTATTAATATCCAAACGTTCATCAGGTGAGTGTGCACCTTTAATAGTCGGGCCGAATGAAATCATATCCATTTTCGGATAAACGGATTTAAAAAGCCCGCATTCAAGGCCGGCATGAATAGCCAACACTTTTGCTTCATTGTAAAACAATCTTTTATATGATGCTTTCGTGATTTTTACAATTTCGGAATTTGGGTTTGGAGTCCAGCCGGGGTAACCTCCGGTATGAGTCACTTTTGCACCGGCTAATCTAAAAACGCTGGCTACCATAGCACAAGCATTATCTTTAGCTGATTCAACTGAACTTCTTTGGTTTGTAATGAATTCAAAAGCTCCCTTTAAAGTTTTCACGGCAGCAAAGTTTGTTGAGGTTTCAACGAAATTTGGAATTTTATCTGACATGCTTATTACTCCGTGTGGACATGCATAAATGGCATTTAGAAGTTTTTCATGCGATATTTTATCAATTACAAAATCGGGAATATCAATCTCTTGCATTTTGATACTGAGGCCATGATCAGTAATAATATATTCTTCCTTGATTTGTATTGCGAGATTCTCAATTAATTTGATAAATTCTTTTTTGTTTTTTTCGGGAATAGTAATATTTGCAAAAGCTTCTCTGGCAATTGCATTTCTTAAATTTCCACCTGAAAAGGCGTTTATTCTCAGATCAAATTTATTATTTGCATTCCACAGCAGTCGGTTAAGGATTTTATTAGCGTTGCCAATTCCTTTGTTAATTTCATCACCGGAATGTCCTCCTTTTAATCCATTAACTATGACTTTAAATGCGATTGAATTTTGGGGAACGCTTTCATTTTTATATGCAAGCAAAGCAGTTGTGTCTCTTCCTCCTGCACAACCGATAAATAGTTCACCTTCATCTTCCGAATCAAGATTTATTAAAATATTGCTTTTTAGAAAAGCTTTTTTTAAACCGAATGCACCTGACATTCCTGATTCTTCGTCAATTGTAAAAAGACATTCTAATGGTCCATGAGGGATGTCATTAGCCTCAAGAATAGCTAATTGAGTTGCGACTCCAATCCCGTCATCAGCACCTAAGGTCGTACCCTTTGCTTTGATCCATCCATTGTCAACATAAGCTTCGATCGGGTCTTTTTCAAAATCAAAAATAGTTTCAGTGTTTTTTTCACAAACAATATCCAAATGACTTTGCAGAACAACCGATTTTACTTTTTCTTTTCCTTTTGTTGCCGGTTTCCTAATTAAAACATTTCCAACTTCGTCTTTTAATGTTTCTAAACCAAGTTGTTTCCCGAAATTTATTATGTATTCAGCAATTTTTTCTTCTTTCTTAGAGGGGCGCGGAATCTTTAATATTTCTGAAAAATAATACCACAATCTTCCGGGTTTTAGGCTTTGTATATCTACACTCATAAGTAAATTATTTTTATTTTAAATAGCAAATCTAATAAATTTTTGTATTATAATTAACTAATATTTTTTATTTGAGAAATAACTTTTGTAGGATTTTGAGATGAAAACACTGAGTTTCCGGCTACAAGAACATTTGCTCCACTGTCATATAATTTCTTTGCATTATCTAAGTTAACACCTCCATCAACTTCAATTAAGGCTGAGGACTTTTTTGATTCAATCAGATTTTGTAATTGATTGATTTTATTATAAGAATTTTCAATAAACTTTTGCCCACCGAAACCCGGATTAACCGACATTATCAAAACAAGGTCGATATCTGAAATAATATCTTCAAGTTGATTGATGTTTGTATGTGGATTTAATGCAACACCGGCTTTTATTCCCTGTGATTTAATTAGTTGTATGCTTCGATGTAAATGGGTACAAGCTTCGATATGAACACTGATTAAATCGGCACCTGCATCAACAAATTGTTTGATATATCTATCGGGGTCGATAATCATAAGGTGAACATCAAGGGGTTTTTGGGCATATTTTTTTATTTGTTTAATTATGGAAAAGCCAAAAGTTATGTTAGGAACAAAAACACCATCCATAATGTCAAGGTGAAACCAATCGGCTTGGCTATTGTTAATCATTTCAATATCTGATTTTAAATTCGAGAAGTCAGCAGAAAGTAATGAAGGTGCTACTAATGATGGTTTATTTTTTTCTTCAATCTTATTTTTCATATTATTCGATAAAATAAAAAAAGCGGGTTTGATTACCCGCTCAAAATTAATATTTTCTTTAATAGGAAAGCTATCCTAAATATGATTTTAGGATTTTACTTCTTGAAGTATGCTTTAATCTTCTGATAGCTTTTTCTTTAATCTGACGAACTCTTTCGCGAGTCAGGTCAAATCTTTCTCCGATTTCTTCGAGGGTCATGGGGTGTTTGCCTTCTAAACCAAAATATAATCTGACAACATCAGCTTCACGTTTTGTTAGAGTTGAGACAGCCCGATCAATTTCTTTTCTTAATGAGTCATATAATAATTCTGCTTCGGGTGTAACTACTTCTTCGCCTTTAAGTACGTCGTACATATTATTGTCTTCGTCCTGTACCAAAGGTGCGTCCATAGAAACATGTCGTCCGGCATTTTTCATCGATTCTTTAACTTCCCTTTCAGTTATTTCAAGCAAGCCTGCAATTTCTTCCGGATTTGGTTCTCTCTCGAACTTTTGTTCGAGTTTTGCATAAGCTTTATTGATTTTGTTGATGGCACCAATTTTATTCAAAGGTAAGCGAACAATTCTTGATTGCTCGGCTAAAGCTTGCAAAATTGATTGTCGAATCCACCAAACTGCATAGGAGATAAACTTAAAACCTCTTGTTTCATCGAATCTTTGAGCAGCTTTTATCAATCCAAGATTACCTTCATTAATTAAATCAGGAAGGCTTAAGCCTTGGTTTTGATATTGTTTTGAAACCGAAACAACAAATCTAAGGTTAGATTTGGTGAGTTTTTCTAAAGCAAGCATATCGCCCTGATGAATCCTTTGAGCTAAAGAAACTTCTTCGTCGGCAGTAATAAGTTCTACTTTTCCAATTTCTTGAAGATACTTATCAAGAGAAGCTGTTTCTCTATTTGTAACTTGTTTAGTTATCTTTAATTGCCTCATAATATTATAATTCTTATTTTTTCAGCAAGTAGGTTTTACGATAATAATATATTTTGGTTACAAAAAAATTTAGTTATTTTGTCGTGGTGGCCGTGGAAGCAAGACTTTTCGTGAAAGTTTAATTTTTCCACTTCTTTCATCAACACCAATGATTTTAACTTCAAGTTTTTGGCCTTCTTTAAGTACATCCGAAACATTTTGGGTTTTTTGCCAATTAATTTCAGAAATATGAAGTAATCCGTCTTTTCCGGGAAGAACTTCAATGAAAGCACCAAATTGAGTAATGTTTTTTACAGTACCATTATACACTTTTCCAACTTCCGGAACTGCAACAATACCTTTAATCCATGCAATTGCAGCATCAATTGAAGTTTTGTCAACAGCAACTATATCTATATAACCTTTTTCGTCTTTTTCTTCAATTACGATGACTGAATTTGTTTCTTTTTGAATTTCCTGGATAATTTTTCCACCCGGACCTATAATGGCCCCGATAAATTCTTTGGCAATCACCATTTTTTCAATTCTTGGAACATGAGGCTTGTAATCTTCACGCGGTTCGGTAATAGTTTTTTCCATTTCGCCAAGAATATGAAGACGTCCTTGTTTTGCTTGTTCCATTGCTTCACTTAAAATTTCATGTGAAAGTCCGTCAACTTTAATATCCATCTGACAAGCAGTTATACCATCTTTTGTCCCCGTAATTTTAAAATCCATATCACCAAGATGATCTTCATCGCCAAGAATATCTGACAGAATAGCATATTTCCCAGTTTCAGTATCTGATATCAAGCCCATGGCAATACCTGAGACAGGTTTAGTGATCTTAATACCTGAATCCATTAGAGCCAGAGTTCCACCACAAACCGAAGCCATTGATGAAGATCCGTTTGACTCAAGAATATCGGAAACAATTCTAATTGTATAAGGATTTTCTTCCTTGCCTGGGATAACAAATTTTAATGCTCGCATTGCCAGATTCCCATGGCCAATTTCCCTACGGCTTGTTCCTCGCATCGGCCTTGCTTCTCCGGTTGAAAAAGATGGGAAATTATAGTGTAGTAAGAAATTATTTTTTCCGTCAAGAACTACTCCATCTATCGTTTGTTCGTCAAGTTTTGTTCCGAGTGTTACTGTAACAAGTGATTGAGTTTCGCCTCTTGTGAAAATTGCCGATCCGTGAGCTGCGGGAAGATAATCAACCTCGCTCCAAATTGGACGAATTTCATCAAGTTTTCGACCGTCTAATCTTATTCTTTCATTTAGAACAACATCTCTAACTGCTTTTTTCTCAACATCGTGGAAATATTTTTTTACGAGCGAATCTTTTTCTTTTTGATCTTCTTCATCTAATGTTTCCATGAATTCATCCTTGATTTTACTGAAGGATTCTTCTCGCTTATGTTTATCGGCTATTGAAGATTTTGCAACTTCATAACATTTATCATAAGTAGCTTTTTCAATAGCTGTTTTTAGTTCTTCATCTTTTTCTTCGTGGCAGTATTCGCGTTTTATTTTTGCTTTTTCAACTAATTCGGCAAGTTCAAGTTGAACTTTACATTGAATTTTGATAGCATCGTGTGCAACTTTTAGAGCTTCTATCATTACTTCTTCTGCAACCTCTTTCATTTCGCCTTCTACCATCATAATATTATCGATAGTTGCAGCAACAATGAGGTCTAAATCAGCCTTTTCTAATTCTGAAATTGCCGGATTGACTTTTAATTCTCCATTTATTCTTGCAACACGAACTTCTGAAATCGGTCCTTTGAAAGGAATATCGGAAACTAGTAAAGCAGCCGAAGCAGCAAGCGCAGCAAGTGCATCGGGAGCAACATCTTTATCGGAAGAAATCAAACTAATAAACACTTGAGTTTCTGCATGATAGTCATCAGGGAACAAGGGTCGTAAAGCTCTGTCCACTAAACGGGAGATTAAAATTTCATATTCAGAAGGCCTTGCTTCGCGTTTAAAAAATCCTCCCGGAAATTTTCCGGCGGCTGCGTATTTTTCTCTATATTCAACCGAAAGGGGCAAGAAATCAACGTCTTCTCTGGCTTCCTTGTTTGAGACAACTGTTGCCAACAACATTGTGTTTCCTGTTTTTACAACTACCGAACCATCTGCTTGCTTAGCTAATTTTCCGGTTTCGATAGAAATACTTCTACCGTCTCCCAAATCAATTGATTTTGAAATGCTTTTAATTGACATAATTTTATTGTTTTATGTAATAATTCGTTTCTGAAAAGTAAGAATATCACTGAATTTTCAATTTTTAGAATATCAGTGGCATTAGATAAAAAAAGGCAATCTACATTGCCTTAATTAGTAGTTTTGAGAAATTATTTTCTAATTCCTAACTTTTTAATAATTGCTCTGTATCTTTCTATTTCAGTATTTTTTAAATAATCAAGCAATTTTCTTCTTTTTCCTACTAATAAAACTAAGGAGCGCTCAGTAGCAAAATCTTTTTTATTTATTTTTAAATGCTCAGTTAAATGTTTAATTCTGTGTGTGAATAGTGCAATTTGACCTTCTGATGATCCGGTATCAAATTCGGATTTTCCGTATCCTTTAAAAATATCTTTTTTTACTTCAGATGTTAAATACATACTTATTATTTCTATAATTTAGATTTTTTGGGGTGCAAAATTACAAATATATTTAATTGTAAACAAAATATTTTTCCTTTTTTTAATAATAATTTAATATTACTATTAATTTGATTTGTAACTGCTTTCGATCATTGATATTAAAACTTTTATAAGTTTAAATTAAATTGATGATTATTCGAAGCTCAAAAACAAGAGAAAAAAGAGACGGTATATTATTGTAGTGATGGATTTTTGAAATGCCAGGAGGTTTTGTGAATATTATTAATAAAGTTTATTTTCAAAAATATTTATTAAATTTGAACAAATTTTATTTCAGGTATTTATTACCTAATAAGTGAAACTTAACAAAATGGATATGGAAACAATGAAAATAGAGTTACTAAATCCAAAAGCAAAAAAATTGCTAATAGATTTGGTGGACTTACAATTGATTAGAATTTCAAATTTGACTTTTTCGCGCAAAAAGTTTTTTAACTTATTGAAAGAATTAAGACAAGATGAATCACCCTCACTTGAAGAAATTCAGGATGAGGTAAAAATAGTTCGTAAAAAGATGAGTAAAGGACAATGAGAATGATCCTTGATACTAACATTTGGATAGGTTATTTGATTTCAAAGGAACTGTTTTGGATAGATAATTTTTTTGAACAGAATGATTTTGAATTATTGTTTAGTGATAGATTGCTTTCCGAATTTTTTCGGGTCATTCAAAGGCCAAAGATTAAAAAATATTTTTCAAAAGAGAAACTATATCAATTAATTGACAGATTTGAAGATTACGGAACAATGATCGAACCAAAATCAAAAATACAGCAATGCCAAGATTCAAATGATGATTTTTTACTTGAGCTCGCAATTGACGGAACAGCGGATTTTCTTGTAACCGGAGATAAAGACTTACTTGTATTGGAAACAATTGGTGATTGTAAAATTATTACTTTAAAGATATTAAAAGAAATACAAAATTAAAGCAAATTAAATATGAAATCCTTTGTCTAAGAGTTAGCTATGGCATACATCCTGAAAACCATTTACTCAAAAAGTTTTCGAGAAATGAAAGTACTACTTATATAAGCCTGACCCTCGGATCAAGTAATCCGTAAATTATATCAACCAAAATATTTATAATTACTAAAATAACCGAAATAAACAAAACTGCTCCCATAATAACCGGGAGGTCATAATTTTGGAGGGCATCAACTATTACGACCCCAACTCCTTTCCAATCAAAAACATATTCAACAAAAACAGCACCTGCCATTAAAGAGGCAAACCATCCCGAAACTGCTGTAATTACAGGATTTAGAGCGTTTTTCAAGGCATGCTTGAAAACAATTTTATAAAAACTCAAGCCTTTTGCTTTTGCAGTTCTAATATAATCATGGGAAAGAACTTCAAGCATCGAACTACGAGTTAGTTCAACAACAATTGCTAAAGGCCGAATCCCAAGAGTTAAAGCAGGTAAAATTAAATTTTTCAAGTCGAGATATTCACCACCTCCAAAATCATCAACAGAATATAAACTTCCGAACATATTCAATCCGGTGAATTCAACTAAAACGAAAGCAAAGATCCAGGCATTCAAAATTGCAGCAAAAAATGAAGGCAACGACATTCCGAGAACAGAAAACACAAGTGCAATTTTGTTGAAAAAGGCGTTTCGCTTTACGGCACAAGTTATTCCGATAATCATTCCGACAATTAATGCAAATAATATTGAAACCGTTGCAAGTAAAGCTGTTTTTGGAAAAGCATCAAATAAAATTTCTGATACTTTTCGTTTCGACTGATAAGATCTTCTTAGGTATGGTTTTTTGAAAACTAATGAATTTTTTTTTGAAAAGGTAGCAAGTTTTGTGAATGGAGAATATTTTAAACTATCGAGAAACCAATAACTTTCAGGCTGTGTTGTGCTATGGAAGGAAATGGGAGAGAGGTCATTAAGAAAACCTATGTATTGAGTAGTTAAAGATTTATCCAATCCCAAATCTTTATTTATTGCTTCAATTGATGAAATATCGGTTCTTTGCCCGAGCATCATGCGTGCAGGATCGCCCGGGAGTACATTAAATAATAAAAAAACAATTGTAATTACGCCAAATAAAACCAAGAAACCATAGAATAATCGTCTTATGATAAATTTGAGCATTTTGTTGTTGAATATTAATTTTCGATATTTTCGTATAAATCAATTATTTCTGAATATTCCGGCAGGTCATTATAATGCCATTTATCAAGGACTACACCATCTCTTAAAAGCATAAGTCCGGGATTGGCTCTGACCATAGTTTTCAAAACTATATCATCAGAATTATAAAATTCCATATCCAAATTCATGTTATATTTAAATTGTTCGACAAGTTCGGGAATATCCGAAGTTAGAACAATAAAACTATAGCCGTCGTAGTCAGCTTTTTTCGCAAAATCTGCCATTTTTTGAAATGCTTTTTTATTGGTTTTTGATAAATCATAAGCAATAAAAAGGAATTGGAGATCGGGATTTGGAATAAAATTATCTGTTACATCTTCTCCGAATTCATTTTCAATAGCAAGCTCATGCGATCTAACTACCTCAGAATCGTCTATTCTTTGGCTTTGAAACTCCCATTGCGACATCCAAATGGAATCTTGCCATGGGTAATTTGGTGAAAGATATTCTTTTTCCTCACCGGTGCTTTTGTTAGCGTAAGTCAGGTATATTTTTTCCTTGCCTTGATTTTCGGGAACCATATCTTTTCCAATTTTCCAATCCATGAAATCAATCATTGGTAAATGCTTATAATTATAAATTGAAAAGAAAATAAAACAAACGCCAAAATACATAAGAACTAATTGTTGAAGTAATGGTGAAAGTCGTTGTTTATATTTTATTCTTGATTTAAAAATAATCAATACAAAAACCATTATAACAATATTTTTATAAAATGTTTCCCAGTTTGTCAGAGTGATTGCATCACCAAAGCAGCCGCAATCGGGAACAGGATTGAAAATGGCATCAAAAAATGTCAATATTGTAAAAAATATCATCATTAATAAAACCAATACTGATGAAAGTTTTATCCTTAACCGAAAAAATAAAGCTATTCCAAGAAGGAATTCAACAGTCACCAAGATTACGGCTAAATAAAGAGCAAAAGGAATAGCCCAATCCATACTGTAAGCAATTAAGTAATCTTCAATTTTATAGGTCGTCCCTAATGGATCAACTCCTTTTACAAATCCTGAAAAAATAAAAACCAGGCCGACTAAATACCTGCTGAATTCTCTTAAAAATTTCATTATTATTTTGATTATTTTTTATAATTATTATTTGTGGTTTTTAAAATACCTTTAACTCAAATTCATATATTTTGTTTTACCGGTTTTATTAAATTATGTCTATTATTTCCCAGTGTCTGCCTTTGTCAGGACCTATGCGTTTTAAAATATCTTTCGTTTTAAGAGTTTCAATATGTTTTTGAATAGCTGATTGATTTATTTTTAGTTTTGAAGATAATTCCAAGCGAGTTATTTTTGGATTTTCAATGATTAATATTAAAATCTCCTTTTGTCTATCAGTTAAAAAGTCTGACCATTTTTCTGACCACTTTTCTTTAATAATATTCTCATATGTTTTCTGGGTAGTTTTCTCCAAATTTTCATTTGATAGTCTTTTAGGAATACGTTGAAAAACAACT
Source organism: Bacteroidales bacterium (assembly GCA_016342645.1). Classification (GTDB taxonomy): domain Bacteria; phylum Bacteroidota; class Bacteroidia; order Bacteroidales; family JAEINX01; genus JAEINX01. The sequence goes on from JAEINX010000026.1 coordinate 24,305, forward strand.
GTAAAAAGCCCGTCGGTTTTAAAAACAGGCTCAGGCAAATTTGCCAGTTTTATTTCATTTTGAATACCCGAACGTTTTCTGTTGTCAATTTGAATAACCTGAATGATGTTTTGATCATCAACACCAAGCAAGACAACCCCACCGGCTGCATTTGCAAAAGCGCATACTTCTTCTGCTAGCTCTTTAACCTTTGAAGGAACCCTAACTTTAAACTCGGCATTGTAAGCTTCACCGCTTGAGACAATACTTTTTATATCCTCTTTGCTTAGCATAATTTAGTATCAATTATTTAATCGATTTCTTCTGGTATTATAGTCAATTAAATAAGCATTTTTTGTGGACTTATTTAAAAATGAACAATTAATTAAATGTTCAACTTTATCTTGTCTTTCTAAAAAAGGATACAGAATTTTATCCATCCTATTTTCTTTTATGCCGATTCGCTTTGCAAATTCTTTGAAATCCTCCAATCCCGGGTGGCCGTTTTTTTGCCGTGCAGAAGATCGGAAGGTATCTTTAAATAGGCCCTTGTTTAATGCAAAATCGCTGTCGTCAACATGAATGCGAGTATTTATTAAATCGTAAGCCGGGCTTAAAAGATAATCACCGGAGGTAGATTCCAAGAGAGCAAAGTTTTTCAAATGTGCATCCCCATTTGAGAAAAGGTAATTAAACAACACTAATACCATGAATTTTTCAATCTCTATCATATAAGCAGGAACATATTTTTTTATTAATTCGGCAACTTCTTCATAACTGAAATCGTATTTAAAATTATCCCCATAAATTTCTGCTGTTTTTCCGGCTAATGAAGCAAAATCTTCTTTAGCCCATTTAGTCCCGTCTTCTTTGAAATCAAACCGTTTTGTTATGTAAGCCGGTTCTCCATTTTTGAAAAAAATAAGCGCATTTTCAGCTGTTGGCATTTTATATACCTGACGGGCAATTTGCATAGTCAGGTGTTCATTTGCCGGTATTTGATCTGCTTTTTTCAAATCCCTTGGGATGGGCTTTAAAATATATGTTCCTTGTTCTCCCTCTTTTGTCAGTCGTAACCTATTTTTATCCAGCAAAAGCGAGACCTTTTCTTGCACTCCCGAAATAGAAATTCTTTTTCGATTTTCGATAAATTTTTCCGAATCTATTTCGCTTTGCGGTGCATGATAAGGCAAGATATGACTTAGCTTTTTTCCAAAAAAAACTCGTTTTAAGCAAGTGGCACTGTAGGTGTTAAAGCCTTCTGCTAAAGTTCCGGGACAAAATTCAATTGAGATTTGAGAATTTTTTGTCAGCTTATTTAGGTTCATAGTGTTTAATTTCAATTATCAATTTCCCTAATTGTTATAGCTCCGATTGTATCATTCCGTGCTGTGAGAACTAGCAATGTAAAATAATCTTTTTCATCTATTTTCAGATGTTTACATTGTAATTGTTTATTAATTCCTTCCGATAGCATATTGAAAAAAAATGGAAAAAAGTTTTTGCAATGATATTCATTGTTGTTTTTAGGTAATGTTAAACTAATTGCAGGGTTATCAGGATTATGATAATAGAAATCATCATACTTGAAAATATACGAATCTCTATTTTCTTGAATTAGTATTCCGGCAAGAATTCCGTTTCTATATACTTCCGCCTTTTTCATTTCCTAAAATCCTGTTTTTTTTATTTCTAATTTCAATTCCATACCAAGTACTTTTGCCAATTTATTAATAGTTGATACAGTAGGATTTCCCTTTCCGTTTTCTATGCTTTTCAGGGTACGCAAGCCCACTTCTGCCATTTCTGCCAGTTGTTCTTGTGTGATTTTAAGAACATCCCTACGGTGTTTTATTATTTTTGACAGATTTAAAAGTGCCATATATTACCTATTTCTTTGCAAAAGTACTATATAATTTATTTAAAAGCAAGCAAAAGTGTATTATATTGCATTTTTATTTAAAAAATAATATTAAACTAATAAAAAACACAATATCATGCAATATATTGCCTTTTATGCGCTTATTTTTTATAGGGATTGGCACTTGAATAATCTTTGTTTTCCTCTAATTTTATTAAAGCAAAAACGGCATAATTAATTATATCAAAATAATTTGCATCTAAACCTTCAGAAACAAAAGTTTTTCCTTCGTTATCTTCAATTTGTTTGATTCGCATTAATTTCATTAGGATAATATCAGTTAAAGAGCTTATTCTCATGTTTCGCCATGCTTCACCATAGTCATGATTTTTGTCTTCCATAAGATATTTAGCCTCATAAAGATATTTATCAAATAATTCTTCAATCTGTTTACAATTTTCATCAGGGCTTTCTAAAATTCCTAACTCAAGTTGTATTAATGCCATCACCGAATAATTTATAATTCCGATAAATTCAGGCTTGATGCCCTCGTTAATTTTTTTTACTCCTTTTGTATCAATGCTTCTTATTCGATTGGCTTTAATATATATTTGATCGGTTAATGAGGAAGTACGAAGAATTCGCCAGGCAATGCCATAATCTTTCATTTTTGAAACGAAAACTTTTTTACATTCAATTATAACCGATTCGAATTGCTTTGTTGTATGATTAATCATTTATAGTATATTAGCGAATTATTATTAATAAACCTACACAATTGAATTTAAATAAATCAAGCGATAAAAGTAAGAATATTTCCTCAACCCATTACCTAAATTTAGGGGACAAAAGTTTGAATCTGCATAAGCCGTTAGTAATGGGGATTTTAAATTTAAGCATGGATTCGTTTTTCGAGGGAAATTCCAATAATAATATTATTGGACTGATAGACCAGACCAAGAAAATGTTAGACGAAGGAGCAAAAATTATTGATATTGGTGCTGTTTCGACAAGGCCGGGAGCTAAATTAGTTTCCGAAGAAATGGAATTAAAAAGCCTTTTGATGGTTATACCTGAATTGATAAAAAATTTTCCGAAAGTTATTTTTTCGGTAGATACAGTCCGTGCCAATATTGCTGAAAAAGTAATTGAAGCAGGTGCCGACATGATTAATGATATTTCGGGTGGAACCATGGATGATAAAATGTTTGAAACAATTGCTTCATTGCAAGTGCCTTATGTTTTGATGCATATTCAGGGAACGCCTCAAAATATGCAAGATGATCCAAAATATGAAAATGTTGTTTTGGAAATTGAACAGTTTTTTCTAAACCAAATAAACAAATTAGAAAGGCTTGGATTTTCTCAAATTATACTTGATCCCGGTTTTGGATTTGGGAAAACCCTTGAACATAATTATAAAATTTTAAAGAATATTAAACTGTTTACAAAACTGGGATTTCCGGTTCTTGCCGGAGTTTCACGAAAATCAATGATTAATAAAGTTTTGAAAACGACCCCAAAAACTGCTTTAAACGGAACAACGGTTTTAAATACAATTGCTGTTTTGAATGGAGCAAAAATTTTACGCGTTCATGATGTAAAAGAGGCGGTTGAAGTTATAAAGCTTTGTGAACAATTGAGTGATTAAAAGAGAAAAGGCTTAGTCCCTAAAGCTCATTACTGAATCACAATTTTCTTAACCTGGCTAAAATCTTTTCCGCTAAAACTTATAAAATAAACTCCGGCAGCTAAATCTTTCAGATCAAGCTTTTCAGTTATAATATTTTTTGTCCCTTCAACTTCAAAGAAGCGATAATTGTTTCCGTGAATATCAAATATTTTAATCTGAACTTTTTTTATCAAACCTGAAAGGTTTTTAATTGAGATATTAAATGTTCCTTCTGAGGGATTTGGATAAATTGAAATATAATGATCCATTTCAATTTCGCTGGAAATTCCGGTTGTTGAAAAATGCAACAGACTATATTCTCCATCATTTGCAGGAAAAACATCATTCATCCAGGCATCTTGATATGGATTTGAAAATGTATAATCGCTTAATAAATATTCTTTTTTCTCATTTTTATTCCAAACTTTTAATATCGGTTTATTTCCTGCTTTATATAGATTACTGAAAACCGGAATAACATTATCAAGAATATTATCAGAAATTACTATCCCTGTACCAACAAGTGTTTCTCCATCATACACCCCGATTTCATCACCTATATTTAATGCGCCCTGCTCAAAATAAATTGACCAGACGGGATCAACAGGATTTCCGTCAATAACCTTATAATGCTCAGGCCTTGAAATTTTACCTGCAAACATTATCTGCCCATATATTAAGATTAAACCTAATAAAACAATTGTTTTTCTAAACGTAACTATTTGTAAGTTTTCATTTTTATTCATTTTGACCTCCGTTTTTTATATTTATTGTTATTATATTTTTATTCATTTTTGTAATTTTCAAAATATTAAATATCTGATTTTAATCTTTTATACAACGCACCGATGAACCAAAATCCTTATTGTGAAGCAATCTTACGACTTCAATGTTGTTATTAGAAAGTTGATACCTAAATGCAGATGTATTGCCTTCCTCACTCGATGACCAAAAGTAGGCATAGCTATGGAAAGAAGTGAAATTACCATTAACTCTGTAACCACCCGCAAGGGCTGTAAACCAGCTTTCATTAGTAGCACCTGTATTTGGTGGAGACCAATGAGTTGCTCCGCTTTCTTTCATTTTTCCACCGGCAACACTTAGGGAACCTAAGTAATTACATAGAGAACCCCATTCATATAGTGCCGGTAAATGCCATCCGTAAGGGCAAATACCTTGCGCTCCGGGATTAGTTGTGTATTCCATCATTTCATCCCATTGATATAAACCGCCATAAGTTTCGCAATTGGCGGCGTCATTATTATAGCAGTACTTTTCAATTACACTATTGTTTGTCATTTCTTCAGTACCATTTATCATTTCACCTATATTAAGGTTTTCAGCCATCCAGCATTGATCACCAATTAGAACTGTATTATATACTTGTCCTCCATAAGTTATTGTTGGTGTTCCCGGGCATGGGCCACCTTTTGTTATAAAATTCCAAACCGGTCCTTCGGTTGTATTGTTTTGATCATCATGAGCAACAATTTTCCAGAAATATTCTGTATAGTTTTCCACCAATGTTCCCGGATCATAAGTTGTTTCTGTTTGTCCTGTTGATACAAGTGGTGGTGTGGCTTCAGTGCCAAAATAAATATCATAAGTCAATGGATCGCCTTCTGGGTCGGTACATGTCCACGAAAGATCAACTTCATTTAATTGGTTTATTGCTCCATCTTCGGGATTTGGTGAACTTGGTGGTAAAGGAGACATATTATATCCATTCTTCAGGCAGCGAACTGAGTAACCGAGTACTCTATTTTTTTCCAACCGGCCTACCTGATCGCTATAACCCTGCAATTCCCTGCACCATTTGTTGGAATAATTCACACTGGTTGAGGACCAGAAGTTACCGCTATTACCGTTATTATAGAAATAACCTCCGTTATCACGAAAGCCACCGGGAAGGGCCGTAAAATCAAAGGCATCAGTACCGGAATTTTGATTCCATCCGGTTATGGATTTAAGATTTTTTCCGGCATCATAACCTCTAAAACCCCCATTATTCCAAATCGGGTTGTCAACAGGATATTGGCTGTCAACAGTACCTTCAAGTATTTTCCATTCATCATCGGTAGGAATATGCCATCCGGCCGGACAAATACCTTGCAGACCTGAACTATATTGCATCATTTCCCACCATTGATATAATCCGCCTAAAGTTTCACAATTTATAGGATCATTATCGTAGCAGTATTTTTCAATATCACCATTGTTATTTTGAGACAAACTTCCGTTTATCATATCACCTATGTTAAGGTTTTCTTTCATCCAACACAAACCACCAATGAGTACGGTATTATAAGTTTGTCCGTCACGAGGATCGCAAAAAAGATTGCCACATCCTGTCCATGTAGTAAAACTCCAGACAGGCCCTTCGGTTGAATCTTCGATATGATTATCGTGAGCAACAATTTTCCAGAAATATTCAGTGTTATGATCTAAGGTTCCCGGATCAAAAGTTGTTTCAGTTTGTCCTGTTGCTACCATTGGGGGTGTGGCTCCGGTACCAAAATAAACATCATAAGTCAGCGGATCGCCTTCGGGATCGGTGCATGTCCATGAAAGAACAACTTCTGTTAATTGATTTTCGGCTCCGTCCTCAGGAAGTGGATCTGAGGGAGGGTTGGGAAGATTGTTTATATTTTCAAGGTTTATGCAACGAACACTCATACCACGATGCTTGGTGTCGATATCACGATCGATTAAGTTACTATTAAATATTAAATCTCTGTGTATACCATCGCTACCTTCTCCTGACGAAGACCAGGAATAGCTTTGATAAGGATAGGGGAAACTACCATCCAGTTCTCTCATGTTACCTGGTAGAGCAGAAAAACCTGAAGAATTTGTCCCATTACCATTAGACCAACCGTAAGTGTTTTTCATTTTAATCGCAACATCAATACCACTCCATCCAAATTCATTGCAATCTACTGTCGGGTCAATAAATTGAGTCAAAGTACACCAATCTTCATCAGTGGGTAAATGCCATCCTGATGGGCAAATACCTTGTGTACCGGGCGTTGTTGTGTATTCCATCATTTCATTCCATTGGTAAAGGCCGCCGTAAATTTCGCAGTTTGCAGGAGTATTTTCCAAACAATATTTTTCGATAATACCATTGTCTGTCATATTTTCAGAGCCGTTAATCATTTCACCAATGTTCAGGTTTTCGGCCAACCAACATTGTTCACCAATTATTACTGTATAATAAGTTTGTCCGTTACGAGGGTCCGTAAAAGCTTCGCCACAATAGCCTACAGTACAAAAGCTCCAAACAGGCCCCTGAGTTGTATTGTTATGATCGTCGTGTGCAATAATTTTCCAGAAATATTCTGTATTGTTTGCTAAAGTTCCCGGATCATAAATTGTTTCCGTTTGTCCTGATGTTATAAGTGGTGGAATGTCTTCAGTGCCAAAATAAATATCATAAGTCAGGGGATCGCCTTCGGGGTCAACACATGTCCATGAAAGTTCAACTTCTATTGATTGGTTTATACCTTCATCTACGGGATTTGGAGAAGATGGTATTAAGGGTACTGCATTATAATCATCATTTAAGCAACGAACACTGAAACCATGCTCCTTATTATTGTCGAAACGGCCTATCTGATCTAGATAATAATTGAGCTTACGCTTAAATGCATTTGAATTTGCACTAATCTTTTCTGAAGACGACCACCAATTCCCGACATTCAAAAAATCATTGAAACCAGTTGAACCTCCGGGAAGGGCCGTGAACCCAAAGGCATCATTACCTGTATTTTCAGTCCAGCCTGTTGTAGATTTAAGATTTTTTCCTGCATCATAACCTCTCCAATCTTCCTGATCCCATTCAGGGTCTCCAAAAGAAAATTGGTCGTCAACCTCGCCTTCCAATATTTCCCATTCATCATCGCTTGGTAAATGCCAGCCGTCAGGGCAAATACCCTGCTCTCCGGATGTAGTTGTATATTCCATCATTTCGTTCCATTGATATAAACCGCCATAAGTTACGCAATTTGCTGGGTCGTTATTGTAGCAGTATTTTTCGATTATACCATTGTTGGTCATATCATTTTCAGGAAAGTTAATCTTTTCACCAATGTTCAGGTTTTCGGCCATCCAGCATTGCTCACCAATCAGTACTGTGTTATAAAATTGTTCGTTTCGTGTGTCGTAAAACATATCTCCACAATCTTTAAATGGATATATTAATATATCCTCGGCAAGCATTCTGACAAGGTAGCCTTCGCCGGGATTACAATTCCCAATACCATTTACCCAATTCGGGCCTATTTTTCGAAGCATTCCACCATCAGAGTTTCTAATAAAATCAAGATTATCTCCGATTATTGTTTCAAAGGCATCTAATGCATTAACTTCTGATTCGGGTAAATAAGATATAATCTGGTAACCTGAGGATAGATAAATTGGTTTTTGATGGTCAATTGCTATGCCGGAAATTGTTAATTCATCAGAGCCATTCATTTTAAATATATAACCCTCGGTAGTTACCCAATCACCTATGCTGTTTACCCAGTTTGGTCCGATTTTTCTTAGCATATAACCTGCCGTATTTCTTATAAAATCAAGATTGTCTAATATTCCTCCAGCAATATTTAACATATTAGAGTCTTGAAAAATAAAATTTGATGACATCAATTGATAACCTGGTGCTAAATTATAGCTTTGAGACGGCATCTCAAAGTTAATTTTTACATAACTATAGAGCCCGTCACCCGGAGGAAAAACACTTTGTGTCCATGCATCGCCGTATGGATCTTCAAAAACAATGCTATAGCTTTCACTTTCAATTCCCAGACTTGCATCCCAGCATTTGAACAAAACCTGATTTCCGGGGGTATATCCCGGCCCGCTATTAAGTACACTAAAAGCCGGTAATACGTTTTCTGTGCAATTTTCAGGAGTGCAAACCTGAGTTAAAGTAAAAACTCCTACCATAGTGGAGTTGTCAAATACAGCAATTTCGTCACCTTCTTCCAGATCAACAACCCCTAATATTATTTCCTGGAAATAAATAGTCCAGACAGGCTCGGTAGCATCTCCACCTTCAAAGATAAAATGCTGTGCATTCAACTTTATTGATAATATGCTTAAAATTAGTAAGCAAATTATCAATAAATAATTTTTGTAAAGGTTTTTCATAATGTTGCTTTTTGTTTTATATATATATTAATTCAATTCATATCAATTATTTCTATCTTCGCTAATGAGTAAGTGAGTAAGAATGAAGATTTTAATAAGCGGTTCTGATTTTAGGTTGTTTATTTTTTGTTATTTCCCAACTTCAAAACAGCCATATTAACAATTTCATTTTGTTTAATCCTTTTTTAAAGGAAAATACAAATCTAATAAATTTTGTTTAGAAATAAATCATTTTTTTATTTTTTATATTTATTTTCACTCTACTTATCATTCATTCAATACTTCATATAGCATTTCTTTTACTTGATTAAGTATTTATACTGTTTGCTCAAGCATTTTATCTGCTTGCTTAGACATTTATACTGCTTCCTCAAGCATTTCTTGTACTTGCTCAAGCATTTTTTCTGTTTTCTCAAGCATTTCTTGTGATTGCTCAAGCATTTATTTCACTTGCTTAAGCATTTCTTATGCTTGCCCAAGCATTTTGTAGTCTGGAAAAACGTTTTTTGTACTGGAAATTCATTTTTATTGCTGGAAATCCATTTTTTCTGCTCGGAAATCATTTTTTTATGCCCACAATCATTTTTCAATGCCCGTTTTTTATTTCAATATTTCAAATAACGGCAACTGAAAATGGAGTGAAAAATGTGAGAGTTTTTAATGTTCGGGAACAAATTAATTAATCAATCATTCATCCATCAATTAGCTTTTTCAGAAGCAATAACTGATGCAATTAATGTGAGAAATGCTACTATCAGGCCAACGATAAAAGTGTAATAAAAAGGATTTGAAGTATTATTATTTAAAATATTTTCGCTTGTTTGTAAATTATAAGAATATATTGTTTCAAAAATTGTAACACCCAAAACTGCCCCAAAAAATTTACTCATGGAAGCAAGAGAGGAAATCATTCCCTCCTTACTCAGACTTGCATGGCTCATCATAAGTTTAATATTTGGAGTCATAAACGAATAAAATCCAATTCCGTAGATTATCATTGCAAACGCTATAAAAATTATTGATGACGATTTTGTAAAAAACAAAAACAAAATAGTTGCAAAAACAAGAAATATTGAAGCAAATACACAAATTTTCTTGGCTTTGATCCTATCGGAGAAATATCCAGCCAAAGGGCTTATAATTAAAGATGATAATGGAAATATTGTTAAAATTATTCCATATTCCTCCGGTTGAAAGTTCATATAGCGGGCAAAAAACAGTGGAAAAATAAACAAGAATCCATCTCTAAGAATATGGCTTGTAATTTTTGAGATCAGGCCGAAAGAAAATTGATAATCTTTTAACATGGAAAATCTTACCAATGGATTATTAAATCTCTTCTCATGAAAAATGAATAATAAAAGAAACGATATACTTATTGACAACAAAACAATAATATTGACCGAAAGCCATCCGAATTCCTGTCCCATATTTAAAGAATATATCAAAGAACTGATCATAATAAATGAATACAACATTCCTTTTAAATCAAGGGGTAATTTCCCTTTAAAACCGATTTCCTTTTTCTTTAGGGCTTTTAATGATATAATTATTCCGGCCAAAGCAGGAATAAAATTAACCAAAAAAACCCATCTCCAACCTAAATATTCTACAATAAACCCTCCTGCGAAAGATCCGGTCATTAATCCGATTCCGGCATATAACATCCAGATACCGAAAGCCCGTCCACGGATTTCGGGTTTCAAATATATCACTAAAAGTGCTTTCGCTGTAGCAAAAAGCATTGCTGCCCCTATTCCCTGAAAAAAACGGAGAATTAGCAAAACAATTAACGATGGGCTAAAAAAACATAAAAATGAAGAAATCGAAAAAAGCAGGTAACCGGTAACGAAAACTTTTTTCTTTCCAAACAAATCGCTTATTTGCCCAAAAAATAATGTTGTTGTTGTGATAGCAATTAGATAAATCAAAACAATTCGCGACCCAATTCCCGAATCGACATTAAAATAATCTAATAATGTAGGAATTGCAACATCAACAATACTTGCATCCAATGTAATCATAAGCATTGAGAAAGAAACTCCAAGGCTTACAAATAATTCGTTTCGTGTAAAATCTTTCAAAATCAATTTTTAACACATCTCACCGAAAATCCGAATGTTTTCTCCTGAAACTCCCTATGAAGTTGATTATTATTATAAAAAAGCGACATTCTCCATGCACTTGATCCGCCAATTGATGTTGATGTCCAATAAAAAGCATTAGCTGTCACCAAATTAAATAATCCACTAAGACTCCTGTATCCACCGGGCAAAGCTGTAAAACCGCTGTAATTTGTAGCTCCGGTATTAGGAGCTATCCAATGGTTGTAACCCATTTCCTTTAATTGTCCTGCAATATCAGTCCCGATAAAACCGGGATCACAAACAACACTTGGATCAAGAAAAGTCATTAAGGTACACCATTCATTATCGGAAGGGAGATGCCATCCCACAGGACAAGCAATACTCGCTGCCTGCCAATCATAAAGCCTTCCATAAGTATAACAATTTGCAGGATCATTTTGAAAGCACCAGCTATTTGTTGTTTCGAAGTTAAGGTTTTCCCTCATCCAGCATTGGTTTCCAATCTGAACCGTATTATAAGTTTGCCCCCCATAAGTAAAAGTAGGAATTCCCGGACAGGGTTGTCCCTGGCCTGATCCGGTCGTAACTACAATAGGAAGAGTTGTAAAATCCGTAAGACCTTCTGTATCCTTTACTTCAAGTTTAACTGAATAATTTCCTGCTGTATAAAATTGATGATTTTCAAGTTTGTTTGTTGAATAATAAGTATCCCAGGTACCATCACTTTCCCAGTCCCATCTTACTTCCAGTAAATATTCAGGGTCTTCGAGATCATAACAATAAGTTGCATTAAAACTAAATATCGTATTTGTGTTTCCGTTTTCGGGACTATAAGTAAATGCAGCTACCGGAGGAGTGTTGGTTACCGAATTAGTTACTTCAATACTATGAGATATAAAACCGGTCAAACCCTGGGTATCCATTACTTCCAATTTAACGATGTAGGTGTCTGCCGTAAGAAACTGATGTGTTGTGGTTTTAGTTGTTGAGTAATAAGTATCCCATACACCATCGCTTTCCCAATCCCAACGAACCTGAAGCATGCTTTGAGGGTCTTCATTATCGTAACTTCCTGAGGCATCAAAACCGAAAATATCAGCAGTGGTACCTGTTGAAGGAGAAAAATAAAAAATTGCAACCGGAGGAGTATTTCCACCACCATTAATTACGGTTAAATTATTGGTTGTAGTTCCGGTCATACCCTGTGTGTCTTTCACCTCAAGTTTTATTGTCTTTGTTCCTTGAGTTGAATATTGATGAATTGCTGTTTTTACGGTTGTAAATTGAGTATCCCATATTCCATCATTCTCCCAGTCCCAGCGAACAATTAAACTATATGGCGGATCTTCAATATCACTTGAAGCTGAAGCATCAAAACTAAAAATTGTCGAAGTTGTTCCAATTAGCGGATCTATTGAAAACATTGCCGTAGGAGGTGTATTAGTTCCGGTATTTGAAACAGTTACATCAAGTGTTGTATAACCCGATAATCCTTCGGTATCTCTAACCTCAAGTTTAACCGAGTAAATATCCTCCGCCGGAAATTGGTGGATTGCAAGTTTTGAAGTCGAAAACTGAGTATCCCATACACCATCATTTTCCCAATCCCAACGAACAATTAATTCATCAGTCGGGTCTTCATAGTCAAAACTTTGGCCGGCATCAAAATAAAACATTGTATAGGGTGTACCCGATGGTGGATTATAATAAAATATTGCTGTTGGTGCAGTGTTTGCCCCACTATTCGACACAATCAGATCATGGATAACAAAAGAAGTTGCACCTTCGTTATCTTTAACTTCCATCCTAATTGAATAAGTATTTTCTAAAGAATATTGATGAGAAACTATTTTATTTGTAGAAAATTGAGTATCCCACATACCATCGTTTTCCCAATCCCATCTAACCTGAAGTTGTTCTGAAGGATCTTCAACATCGTAAGAACCTGATGCATCGAAATTAAAAACAGTTGAGGTAGTTCCTATTGCCGGAAATATTGTATAAATTGCTGTTGGAGGGCTATTACCACCTCCCTGTGAAACTTCAACATCGAGAGTTGTGAAGCCCGACAATCCTTCCGTGTCGCGAACTTCAAGCTTTACAGTATAAGTTCCGGTTCCGAGATATTGATGAGAAGCAATTTTATTTGTAGAATAATAAGTATCCCAACTACCGTCATTTTCCCAATCCCAACGAACCTGAAGTTCTACTTCCGGATCCTGAATATCATTACTCAAAGAAGCATTAAAAGTAAAAACAGTAGAAGTATTTCCTGTTTCGGGACTATAAGTAAAAATTGCTTCCGGAGGAGTGTTTCCGCCTCCATTGTTCACATAAACCGTATGAGTAGCAAAGCCTGATAAATCTTCAGTATCAATTACCTGCATTTTTACCGTATAAGTATCCTCCTGAGCAAATTGGTGAGTAGCAGTTTTTGCCGTTGTGAAATCCGTATCCCAAGTACCATCATTTTCCCAATCCCATCTTACCTTTAATGATGTTTGTGGGTCTTCATTATCATAACTTTGCGAACCATCAAATGAAAAAATTGTTGAGGTGGTTCCATAATTTGGCGCAAAAGTGAATATTGCTGCCGGTGGTGTATTTCCACCAATTTCGGTTACACTAACATTTTGTGTGGAAAAATCAACTAAGCCCTGAGTATCTTTGACTTCCATTTTAACCGTATAAGTACTTGCCTGTGTAAATTGATGAGTGGCTGTTTTAACTAAAGAATATTCTGTGTCCCAGGTTCCGTCATTCTCCCAATCCCATCTGACCTGCAATAGGTCGCCGGGATCCTCATCATCATTTGAGTCGGAAGCATCAAAACTGAATAATGTCGAAACTGAACCATATTCCGGACTAAAATTAAAAATAGCGGTTGGTGCTGTGTTACCTCCCGAACCTATATTATTTACTTCAAAATAATCAGTTTCAAAGATTGTTGAATTTTCCCAAACCATAAAAATTTTCATTTTTGTTGTATGGCTATCTGGAAAATCATTTGCCGATTTCCAAATGAAAGAATTTGTTCCCGGTGGAATATTGTGTAAAACCGAACCATCAATTGTTCCGGCAGTAGTATTTTCAATTGATGCAGGAGTAAGCTCGGTTACAGGACTTTTAAATTTTACCGTAAAATCATTATTAGCTCCGTTAGGGTCGGTTACAGTAAAAGTAATTAAAATATTATCGCTATTGCTACCTGCCGGTGTTGAAAGAAAAACAACAGGCTGATTGCTGTTACCACTTGTTGTGAAACTAATCTCATTACTATAAGATGCTCCTGTTGCATTGATCGCATAAGCCCGCACGTAATAAGTTGTAAAAGGTAATAAGCCGGTCATATTGCTAACAAAATCAATAGCCGAGGCACTTGAGCCCAAATCAGTAGTAAAATTTATTATTGTGGGAGATGAAGAAGTTGCCCAACAATGCCCGTATTTAGTAACAGCCGATGTCCCGATATTAATTACTGATCCTGAAATTGAAGCAGAAGTTTCGGTGATTGAACTGGCAGGCCCGCTTGTTAATGAAGGAAGATCGGTTTGCCCCAATAAATAATCAGAATTTATATAATCGGCATAAATTTTTGAAGGTGAATAAACCTGCATACCTGATAATTTATTTGCATTTTCTTCAAAGTTAGAAACATATTTAAAAGTCTGATATAAAGAAGTGAGATTAATATTCTGACTGCCTGATAAAACCCATTCAACCTTTACAAAGTAAGTCACCTCTGAGTCGGGAACAAAATCTTTAAAATTAAATATCAAAGGTGTTCCGCTAAACCATGAATTTAATGGCCCATATCCTGAAGAGATGAGATTCTGGGTAGTATAAATTGGTGTTGTTTGGTCATCTTTCAAAACAACTGCAAGGTATTCATCACCTGAGACTATCCGCTTTAAGCAAAGTTGTAAAGTTCTTAATGGTGAATCAAAAAACGAATTTGCTTTATCATATAATTTTACTTTAAATATTGAATAAGTTTCAAACATCTCATCAAGCAAAATTTCCATAGCATTATCCTTACCTAATACGAGGTGATTTGCAGGAATTGCCATTAAACCATTTTCATTATATGTTCCAAAAATATCAACCCGAACTCCAATCTTACCGTCAATATTCAACATTTCAACTCCGTTTTTAATACGATTATCTGCAATAGCGAAATTGTATGAAAGCCTGTCGGTTTGAGTTTTAATAATATTGGAAACATTATCAATTTCAATTAATGGAGTTTCAATAAAGGTGTTTTCGTATGGTAAAAATGAAAAAGGCCTTAAAAATTGACCATTTAATGTGTTGTCATACGAAAAACCTAATTCAACCGGTATATTAAAAGTTAATGTATCGGGCTCATACTTAATGACAGGGATCAATGTATCACCGGGGATTTGTATTTGATCCGATACCGAAACTATTTTTATGAAAACCGGAGAACTAAGTGCATTTTCAGGAACAATAATATATGATCCTTCTATGTCGGAAGTCGGATCCGAAACTATAATGGTTCCCCCTTGTGCATCTATTTCGCCTTCACCGGTTTCATATAACGGATTACCTGATGAATCATTATTTATATCTTTTTTTATACACGACAAATTAGCTAATAAAAGAAATGTAAATATTGTTATTAATAAGTTTACCAAGCGGTTTTTAGTTTTCATTTTACTGTGAGTCTGTCAGTTTCTAAATATCATTAATCATCCAGCTTACAAAGTTATTATAATTAACGTAATAAATCAAATATTTTACAGAAATGTTAAACATTAAACATTATTTATAAATTTGTGGCAGAAATGAAATTGTAGAAAATAAATAATTTAAATTAATATCAATATGAAAAAAATCAGTACATTTATTATGATGTCTTTAATTTTCGCTTTAATGTTTAACATTAACATTCAAGCTCAGGAAGAAAAAGACGAAGAAGTTGAAGGTTATGTATTTACAACCATCAAGGAAATACCATCTACACCTGTCAAAAATCAATATCGATCAGGTACTTGTTGGAGCTTTTCCGGACTTGGATTAATTGAATCCGATCTTCTCAGAGAAGGGAAAGAAACAGTTGATTTATCAGAAATGTTTGTTGTAAGAAATTGTTATTCCGATAAAGCAAAAAAATATGTTCGTTTTCACGGAAATCTAAATTTTGCCGGAGGTGGTGGATTTTCTGATGT
>JAEINX010000196.1 GCA_016342645.1 Bacteroidales bacterium
TATTTCGGATGTTTATCCCGTAGGAGATGGAAAATATAGTATTGTAAATATTACAAAAGGAATTTCTATTGGAAGTGATGAATTAATTGTTTATCCTAATCCGGCTACAGATATTATTTATATTGTTTCAACAAAAGAGGTTGAATATGTTTCAATTTTTAACAATATTGGCCAAACTATTTATCGGGGAAATGAAACTCAGATCGATATCAGTAATTTCGAACCAGGTATATATATTATAAGTATAAATAATGAAAATGAAGTATTATGCAAAAAACTATTGATTGAATAAAAATTATTTATATATGGTGATTAACATTTCATAAATTAAAATAAAAGATATTATGAAAAAAAATTTTAAGTTCCTTTTGATAATTCTGACTGCATTTTTTATATCAGGATTACTTTCTGCACAAGTTCTTCTTTATGAAGATGATTTTGAATCATATTTAACAGGAAGTTATCTTGCCGAACAAAATCCTAATTGGTGGACAACCTGGAGTGGAAATGTTGGTGGTGGTGAAGATGGAATTATCAGCGAAGATTTTGCATTAAGCGGAACAAAATCAATTCTCATTGATGAAATCGGTGGACCAACAGATTTATTATGGTTACTTGGCGATAAAGTTTCCGGACTTTACCATGTGAATTTTTGGATGTATGTTCCTTCCGGTTATTGTGCTTATTATAATTTCCAACACATGGAACCCCCCGGTGTCGAATGGGCTTTTGAAATGTATTTTCATACTGATGGAACCTGTAAATTTCTAATTGCAGGTGAAACTCTTGAAGATTATACTTATACACACGATACTTGGATTTATTTTGAACATGTGATAAATCTTGAAAATGATTTTGCCCGTATTTACATTGACGGAGAATTTATTTTTGAATGGCAATGGAGTTTACAAGCACATGGAGTAGCAGGAACAAATCAATTAGGTGCAATTGATTTCTATGCCGGTGGTGAAGGTACTGATGCTTCTAAGTATTATTTAGATGATGTTGAATATATTAATCTAGGATGGATTATGAGTCCGATTATTACTGTCACGCCTTTTTCAATTGAACAAACTTTAGAACCCAATCAAAGTTCATCTCAAAATCTTACAATAGGAAATATAGGAGCCAACGATCTTGAATTTGAAATAGAGATAGTTTATTATAATGATTATGAAACTACATCCGGTTTAATTCCAATAAAAATTCTTTCAAATAATTTAAAATCAAGTCAATTAGAATATTCAAAAGCCCCTAATTATTTATCTGATCCTCCAAAACCTGCTCCAAACGATGATATTGTTTTACATTACGACGGCGAAAATTATTCAGCCATCGGTTGGGCAAATTCTTTTGATCTTGAAGTTGCAGCTATGTTCCCAACTTCAATAACAGGAACTTATACCGGAATGCAAATTTCTTCAGTTGATGTATATATTCATGATGTTGGTGAAGACTTTTATTTAAGAATTTATGGTATGGGTACAAATTGTGAGCCGGGCGAACTGTTAGTAGAGCAGGCCTTTACACCTCAGGGAGAAAGTTGGGAAAACATTATACTTAATGAGCCTTTAAATATAACAGGTGAAGATATTTGGATTGGGTATGCTTTCACTCAGTTTCCTTTATCTCTTTTTGTTTCGGGTGTCGATGAAGGCCCAAACGATCCTAACGGAGACTGGATAAAAATAGGCCCGGCCTGGAGTCATCTTTCCGATAATCCTGATCTTCCATACAACTGGAACATTAGAGCTAATTTAACCGGCGAGCCTATTCCACAGTGGTTATCAGTTGAACCTGCAGGCGGAACTGTAATTTATCAAGGAACTCAAGAAATTGATGTTAATTTTAATACAAGCAACCTTACACAAGGCACTTATGAAGCAAATCTTGTTATTATTAGTAACGACCCTGAAACTCCTGTTTTTGAAGTTCCCGTAACTCTAACTGTAAACACGGCAACTCATACTATAAATGTAAATTTTGGGTATCAGTTTGTATCAACAAATGTTAATCCTTCAGATACTGATATGTTAGTTGTGCTTGAAGAAATATTAAACGAAAACCTTGATTTTGCAAGAAATTCACTTGGCCTGACCTTGCGTAAAATCGGCCCGAACTGGGTAAATGGCATCGGTGATTGGATGGTTTCGGAAGGCTACCTTGTGAAAATGTTTGCTGCCGATTCGTTTTCAATTGATGGTTTGATTGTTGACCCTGCAACACCGATTCCTGTTGAACAAGGATTCCAATTCGTTAGCTATTTTCCCGAAAATGCTATGGATGCTTTAATTGCTTTTGAAACAATTTTGGATGATAATCTCGACTATATTAGAAATTCAGATGGTCAAACTCTACGTAAAATCGGCCCGAACTGGGTTAACGGTATAGGCGATTGTCAACCCGATGAAGGGTATTTGGTTAAAATGTTTGCTGAAGGTGAAATAATTTATCCTGCTTCAGTAAAATCAAGTGGAAAAACATTGGTATATCCAACAAACTTTATTTTCGAGGGGGGAAATGCTGCCGATCCGGTTTATACTATCTATATTAATGGTTTGGAAATTGGAGATGAAATTGCTGCTTTCGATGGTGAGAAAATGATTGGATCAACAAGAATCAACTCAGAAAATGTTTTTGAAAACGAGCTTCCGGT
>JAEINX010000027.1 GCA_016342645.1 Bacteroidales bacterium
ATGTCGTTTGCCATGCTACCATAATCGTAACCTCCGGCACCTCTTTCTTGGTCAGCATCTGTGAAATTGCTATTGTCTAATGCAATACCATCAACTACAAATAAAGGTTGGTTTTGGCCGTTTACGGATGATGCACCACGAATTAAAATCCTTGAGGAACCTCCAATTTGACCGGTGTTGTTTGAAATTTGAAGGCCAGATACCTTACCGGTTAAAGCGCCAGCAATAGAATTCTCCCTTCCTTTTAGTAATTCATCAGCTTTAACATCTTGAACGGCATAACCAAGTGCTTTCTTGTCTCTACTTACACCAAGTGCCGTTACAACATATTCGTCTAACTGCTCAGTGGAAGGTTTGAGTTGAACGTTAATTACACGCTGATTCCCAATTGTAACTTCCTGGCTTAGCATACCTACAAAAGAAAATGTCAGGAATTCGGATCCTTCGGGAACAGACAATGAATACTTTCCATCAATGTCTGTGATTGTTCCAACGGTTGTGTTTTTTACAACAACCGATACACCCGGAATTCCTAATCCATCCTCTGAACTTGTTACAGTTCCTGTTATTCTAGTTTGTGCCATTGTGAACTGCAAACCACAGAATAACAAGAATGCAAGAAAAATAGTAAATTTTCTCATTTTAATAAATTTTAGTTAATACATAAATTACAAAATTAAATTATTAAATATATTCTACATAAGATATATCTTGTATCTCGTTGTAAAATAGGACTTTATATTGATTTTAAAAATTTTAATAATAATACTTATTTTCTTTTTCATAATAATTGCTGCAATTTACTGCTAATTGTTATAGTTTACAAGCAAATTTAATAAAAAATTCATTTCATAATATGTTTTCAAAAATAATTAAAATTTTAATAATACTTAAAAGAAATTCTCATCTTTTAGAAAATATTTTTTTCTGTAAGAAACTTTGTCTATAAAACAATTCTTTATGAATAGATAATCAGGCAAATAAGATGATTTACTACTATTCACCCAAAACAATAATTAAAATTTATTTTAAAAATTTTCTGAATCTAATATGAACTTATTGTTTTAGCGATAAAACTTGTAGAACAATGAAAACAAAAAAATAAATAATAAACTAATTATTATTGAAAACCAATTGAAATTGCTTGTAAAAATTTGAAAAGCAATTATTATCAAGTTAGAAATGGAAAAAGCGTAAAAACCATATTTTTTCAGATACCATAGTTTAATTGCCCCGAAAAACATTACCGAAAATACTAAAAGTCCTAATATTGAGTAAAATAAAACTTCTGTTATTGAAAATGAAATTTCTTGTGAATATTCATTCAACATTTTTGTTATCCATGAAATATTAAAAATTCCTGAAAGAAAAAGAATAATTAACACGCCACAATATGTAAAAATAATAAAACATAAAACTGAAAGAAAAATTGGCCGGTTTTTAGCTGTTTTTGATGTATCGTTTTGTTTTATAATATCCTCCATAAACTATTTTATTTTTATCCGAGTCCTTACTTAATTTAAGAAAAATATGTAATCTAATAATTATGTTGAGGTTTATTAAACCAATAGAAATTCAATATTTTGCCTGTCATATTACTATTTTATTTCCATTGTATTACCATTGTATTTCTATTTTATTTCCATCGTATTACCATTTTACTACCATTGTATTACCATTGTATTTCCATTGTATTTCTATTGATTCCCATTAGGTCATAAATTTTAGATTCTTGGTGTAGAGCAGTATAAAAATAGCTGTAATAAAAACACTTAAATACGGAAACCCAAATTGGCTCAAGTATATTGTTTGTAAAATTATTAATAAAATCTGAGAAGCTGTATATAAATGAAAACCTGCTTTTTTTAAATTCCACATTTTTATTGCTCCATAAAATGAAACTCCGAAAAGCAATGTTCCTGAATAATAAAAACTAATTGGTGTATTCAAAATAACATTAATTCCGGGAAAATCAATCTCTGATTCATATAAAGCTTCTGAAATAGAATCGAATGACATAGAAAACATGAGATAAGAAAAGAAACTCAACCCGCTTCCAATAAATGTGAGCACACATAGAACCGTAAGAAGATCAGGTCTTTTTGTAGGCTCAGAAGGAAAAATATTTAAATTGTTATTTTCTGATTCCATATTTATTCTAAAAAAGAATTACAAACTTACATAAAAAATTGGAGGAGGGGAGTGGTGGAGTAATGGAGTGATGGAGTGATGGAGTGATGGAGTAATGGAGTAATGGAGTGGTGGAGTAATGGAGTGATGGAGTAATGGAGTGATGGAGTAATGATTTTTTGTGGTTTTATCCACTTTTGTTCAATATTTTTCATTCCAATTTTCCTATTTATAATATTTACTCACTTATTTAATTCTCAATACTACAACATTCCAATACTCCAAAATTTCATCCATCTTCTACCCTAAGTCACCGACTACTTTTTCAACTTCTTCAAGAATTTCGCATGATTTCACTAATTCCTTCATTTTGTTATGATCGTCATAAAGAGGACGGTCAATATCCAGGAATTCCACATGACGTCGAACTACTTCTTTTGCTTTTGTTACGCCTTTTCCAAATTTATATTCCCTAAAATCGAGTGCTTGAGCAGCGGCCATTATTTCTATGCCAAGAATTCCATAAGCATTTTCCAGAATTTGGTTGTTTTTGAGAGCAGTATTCATACCCATTGAAACAAAATCTTCTTGATCGGCAGCAGCCGGAATTGATTGCACGGATGCTGGTGCCGATAAAATTCTTTGCTCAACAATTTGCATATCAGCAGTATATTGACTTAACATTAGTCCTGAAAACATTCCTGCTCCTTTAGTTAAAAATGCAGGCAATCCAACACTTAATGCAGGATTGTTCAGTCTATTCATTCTTCTTTCCGACATAACACAAATCATAGTTAAAGCTGCTCCGGCCATATCCATTGGAACCGAAACCGGTGAGCCTTGGAAGTTTGCACCAGAAAGTTGAAGGTTCTCATCAGGAAAGAATATAGGATTATCACCAACTCCGTTTAATTCGATTTCAACCTGAGAGCGGGCATAAGCTAATGCATCGTGAGCGGCACCAATTACCTGTGGTGTTGAACGCATTGAATATGCATCCTGAACTTTGCATTTAACTCTTCCTTCTTTCAAATCACCACCTTCGATAAGTTTATTGATTGCATTTGCACTTCTTACAGCTCCTTTAAAACCCCTAACTTCATGAAGTTTAGCTGTATAAGGTTTCATATTTGCCTTAAGTGCTTCAAGCGACATTGCTGCACCAATTTCGGCTTGCTTTAACCAACGATTTGCATCATAAAGAAATATAGCACTCATTGCTGTTAAGACATTTGAGCCGTTAATTGTACCAAGTCCGTCTCGTGCAAAAAGCCCTGGAACTTCAATACCCGCTTTTTCCATTGCTTCTTTGCCTTCATATAATTCACCTTTATAATATGCTCTTCCTTCACCCATTAGTAGCAGAGCAATCTGTGACATTGGTGCAAGATCGCCAGAAGCTCCAACCGATCCTTTTTCACACACAAAAGGAGTTACTCCTTTGTTTAGCATCTCTATAAGAGTCAATGTAATTATTGGTCTGATGCCTGAATTTCCGTGAGCATGAACATTGATTCTCCCAAGCATTGCTCCTCTAACATGTTCGATTGGAGCTGCTTTTCCAATACCGGCAGCATGATTATAAACCAAATATTTTTGAAAATCTTTAACCTGATCGTCATTTAATACGACTTCTGAAAATTCGCCGATTCCTGTGTTTACTCCATACATAATTTCGTGGGCTTCAATCTTTTTTTCAAGCATAGCCCGGCATTTTTTAATTTTTTCAAGTGCATCGGGATGAAGTTCGACTTTTTCACCATTACGTGCAACTTTAACAACATCTTCAATTGTTAATCCTGAACCTTTTACAATATAAGTCATAATTTTATTTATTTATTAATATTTAATTTTAATATAATTCTATTTTTTCTAAATTAATGAAAAACAAAAACTTTGCGTTTATTTATCATTTTGGTTTAAATTTTTGCATCCTAAATATCATCTCTTAAAGCGATAGGAATATTTAATTCGAAATTTCTTAAAAATTCAATGCTATTCAAAATTTCAGGGTGCATAATTTTATCATTTTCAATGAAACTCACTATTTTTCTATATTTTTTAATAAAATCTTCAATAAATTTCGATGATTTTTTTGGTCGTCTGAATTCCAAAGCTTGAGCAGCATTAAAAAGTTCAATTGCTAAAATCCTTTCCAGATTTTGAACAACTTTATAAGCTTTTGTAGCAGCATTCGCACCCATACTCACATGATCTTCTTGACCTTGAGATGATTCAATTGAATCAACGGAAGATGGGGTACATAGTTGTTTATTCTGACTTACAATTGATGCTGCTGTATATTGTGGAATCATAAAACCTGAATTTAGCCCAGGTTTTGCAACCAAAAATGGAGGAAGGTTTCTTTTTCCGGAAAGCAATTGATAGGTTCTTCGTTCAGAAATATTTCCCCATTCGGCAACTGCAATAGCGAGGTTATCAAGTGCGAGAGCAAGAGGTTGTCCATGAAAATTTCCACCTGAAATTATCAAATCCTCGTCGGGAAAAATTGTTGGATTATCGGTAACTGCGTTAATCTCGCATGAAAAAACGTATGCAACATAATTTACCGAATCTTTTGAGGCACCATGAACCTGTGGGATACATCTAAAAGAATATGGATCCTGAACATGTTCTTTATCTTGAGAAATTATTTCGCTTCCTTCTAATAACATACGTATTCGTTTGGCCGTTTCAATTTGGCCTTTATGAAACCTGATTTGATGAACGAGATCGTTGAAAGGCTCAATCCGGCCATCGAAAGCTTCGAGTGAAACAGAGCTGATTATGTCGGCCAACTGCGACAAACGAAAGGTTTTCAATAAACTGAAAACACCATAAGCACTCATAAATTGAGTTCCATTAAGCAAGGCAAGCCCTTCTTTCGATTGAAGGGTTATGGGTTTCCAATTGAATTTTTTATAAACTTCTTCGGTTTTAATTTTCTTATTATTATAATTAACCTCACCTATTCCAAGCAAAGGAAGAGATAAATGAGCAAGTGGAGCCAGATCACCTGAAGCACCAAGAGAGCCGAGTTCATAAACAACAGGCTGGATATCATTATTGAAAAAATCGACAAGCCTTTCAACCGTACATAATTGCACACCCGAATGACCATACGACAGAGATTGAATTTTTAGCAAAAGCATAAGTTTTACTATTTCTTTAGGTACTTCATCACCGATTCCGCAGGCATGCGATTTTACGAGATTACTTTGCAAAGTACTAAGTTCCTCTTTTGAAATAGTATGGTTGCAAAGCGAACCAAATCCGGTATTAATACCATAAATCGGTTCTTGCTGTGATTTCATTTTGTTGTCAAGGAATTGACGGCACTTTTCGATTCTTTTTTTTGATTCTTCTGATAATTCAATTTTATAATTATTTTTTAGAATATTAAAAATTGAATTGAATGTTAGCTTTTTAGGACTGATTTCATGTGTTTTCATCACTGGTTTTCTTGAGTATTGAATTTTAAATGAAAAATATAGTCAGTTTATTTTATTGAGATAAAAATAATAATAAAATAAACTCGGAAATTAAATAACCGTGTAAAAAAATATTTTTATTTAAAACAGGAAAAGTGCCGACCTGTTCACCTTTATTTTAAATTTTAGATTCCAATTATACATAATAATTAAAATTCAGAGTGCGGCTGTAAAGATATTATTTTTTTTTAAAGAAATTAATTGTTTTTTTTCTAAAACGATTTAGCTTTGCAATAATTATGAAAAAAGAGCCTTCTCTTTCAGATGTTGCCATGCAGCTTGGTGTTTCTAAAACGCTTGTATCATTTGTTTTAAATAACAAAGGCGATGAAAAAGGGATCAGCAAAGCAACCCAAAAAAAAGTAAGGGAAAAAGTCATTGAACTTAATTATCAACCAAATCAAATTGCCAGGGGACTGCGAATTGGAAAAACAAAAACTATTGGATTGCTTGTTGCCGATATTTCTAATCCTTTTTATGCGAGAATTGCTCGAATAATAGAATTTTATGCCGAAAAACAAGCTTATAATGTTATGTTTTGCAGTTCTGATGAAGATGAAAACCGAGAGAAGATTTTGCTTCAGATGTTTCGTGAGCGTCAGGTTGACGGAGCAATAATTTCTTCAACTGCAGATAATCCTGAATTCCTTAGATCATTAATTCGTGATGGTTTCCCTTTTGTTCTTATTGACCGTTATTTTGAAAATATTGACTGTAATTATGTTGTAGTTGATAATTATCAGGCAACTTATACTTCTACTAATTATTTATTAAACAAAGGAAACAAAAATATTGGTTTTATAACTTTGTCACCCTCACACATTAGCTCACTTCACGAAAGAAAAGCAGGATATCTGGGAGCTTTAAATGAAAGAAAGTTTGAAAACAAATCGGATTATATTTTAGAAGTAGATTATTCGGATGTTAAAAAAAGAAATTATCAATCAATAAAAAATTATTTTGTTAAAAACAATGAATTGACGGCAGTTTTTATAACAAATAATAATCTTGCCGTTGCTGTTTTGAAAACACTCAAAGAGCTAAATATTAATGTTCCAAATGATATTGCTCTGATGACATTTGATGATATTGATATTTTTAGAATTACAACACCTTCGGTTTCGGTTGTAGCTCAGCCAGTCGATGAAATTGGAAAACATGCCGTTTCAATTCTTTTAAAGTCAATAGAAGAAGAAAATTCTCAATTTGTAAATAAAATATTGCAAACAAAATTAATTATCAGAGAATCGACTAATAAATAGAAAAGGCAATGATATTACATTTTGTAGCTCATATCAATCTATAAGACAGATTATCAGTAATATATTTAAAGTGATGGATGAATGGAATAATAGAAAAATGAACTTAGCTTTCCATTAATGATGATTGCCAAAAGTTAAATTATCTGATTGTTTAATGTTTATAAAAATATTATTCATATTTCTAATTCATGTTCAACTACGAGTCCAAAGCTATTAAATTTATTTTTCAACTCAATTTGAGATACTAATAATTTTTTCAATTATTTTATCAATCGGTAGTTTATCTTGTTCGCCGGTTTGCATATTTTTCAATGTCAGTTTTCCGGTCCGCATTTCATCGGCACCCACAAGCACTACAAAGGGTATGTTTTTATTATTTGCATAGGTCATTTGCTTTTTCATTTTAGCGTGATCCGGGTAAATTTCGGCATTGATTTCTGCTTTGCGAATTTTTGCAAGTAATGGTAAACAATATTTTTCTTCGTCTTTACCAAAATTTACAAACAATAATTTTGATGTTGAAATGCTTTTATTAGGAAAAAGATTTTTTTCTGTCATCACATCATAAATTCTATCTGCCCCAAACGAAATTCCTACTCCCGAAACATCAGGAAGGCCGAAAATTCCGGTGAGATCATCGTAACGTCCGCCTCCACAAATACTTCCAATCGAAGAGTTTTCAGCTTTTACTTCAATAATTGCTCCAGTATAATAGTTCAAACCACGAGCAAGAGTGAGGTCGAGTCGCCATTTATTATCCAAATCCAAATCTTTAAGATGACGCAAAACCATCATGGTTTCTTCAATGCCTTGTAAACCAATTTCTGAATCTTTTAGAATTTCCATTAGTTTAGGGAATTTTTCTTTTAAAATTCCTTTTAAATTTATTATGGGTTGAAGTTTTTCAATTGCCTCAGCCGAAAGTCCTTTTTGAAACAATTCCTCATTAACTTTTTCAAGTCCGATTTTATCAATTTTATCAATAGCAATCGTAATATCAATCACTTTATCGGGTTCACCGATAACTTCGGCTATTCCGTAAAGAATTTTTCTGTTGTTGATACATATAATTGTTTCAATGCCAAGTCTTGTGAAAACGTCATCAATTATTAAAATTAATTCAACCTCATTAAGTAAGGAATTGCTTCCGATTACATCCACATCGCATTGAAAAAATTCGCGATAGCGGCCTTTTTGCGGACGGTCGGCACGCCAAACCGGCTGGATTTGATAACGTTTAAAAGGAAAACTAATATCGTTTCGATGTTGAACTACAAACCTGGCAAAGGGTACGGTTAAATCGTATCGTAAACCTTTTTCCGAAATTAATGGAGTGATTTTGTTGGTAATAAGGCTTTCTTCATCCTTGTTTTTTATTTTCGAGAAAAAATCACCCGAATTCAGGATTTTAAATAAAAGTTTATCGCCCTCTTCACCATATTTTCCAAGAAGGCTTGAAAGGTTTTCCATTGCCGGTGTTTCAATCGGAAGATAGCCGTAGCGCTGGAAAACTTCTTTAATTGTATCAAAAATATAACTTCTTTTTTGCATTTCTGCCGGTAAGAAATCGCGTGTTCCTTTTGGAATTGAAGGTTTTTTATTTGCCATAAATTATGGTTTCTTTAATTTATAAATAAAAGTACTTATTTATTGTGAGCGTTTTTTGCTTTAAATTGGAAATCAATACAGACATGTAAAATTCCACGCAAAATACGCAGATGAATCGCGAAAAACGCAAATAATTAATTCCCAAAGTAATAGTCTTTGCGATTTTTGCGAATATTTTTGCGGCCTTTGTGTGAAAATTCATATAACCAGATATTTAAACCACTCAAATAATTACTGTTTTTCTGTCATTTTTCTCTAATCTACTTTCAACTTTTTGTATCTAATACGTTTTGGGCCTTCCTGTCCCACGCGTTTTTTTCGATTTTCTTCATATTCGGAGTAACTTCCCTCGAAAAAGTAAACTTGCGAATTTCCTTCAAATGCCAAAATATGAGTTGCTATCCGATCAAGAAACCATCGGTCGTGGGAGATAATAACCGCACAGCCAGCAAAATTTTCAAGTCCTTCTTCGATAGCACGCAGGGTGTTAACGTCAATATCATTAGTGGGTTCATCAAGAAGCAGAACATTTGCTTCTTGCTTTAAAGTCAATGCCAGGTGCATACGATTTCGTTCACCCCCCGACAGAATTTCAGCTTTTTTGCTTTGATCATTACCGCTAAAATTAAACCTTGCAACATAAGCTCGTGAATTCATAGTTCGTCCGCCCAATTTAATAATTTCGTTTTCTCCGGAAATTATTTCCCAAACATTTTTTTGGGGGTCAATTTCCTGATGAGCCTGATCGACATAAGCTGTTTTTACGGTTTCACCCGTTTTGAAATCACCGGCATCAGGAATTTCCAAGCCCATTATCATTCTAAACAAGGTAGTTTTTCCGGCACCGTTCGGGCCAATTACTCCAACAATTCCGGCGGGTGGCAGCATAAAATTCAAGTCTTCAAAAAGCAATTTTTTCCCAAATGATTTTGAAACATTTTGTGCTTCGATAACCATATTTCCAAGTCGAGGGCCATTAGGAATAAATATTTCGAGTTTTTCTTCTTTTTGTTTGCTGTCTTGGTTTAAAAGTTTTTCGTATGAAGCCAATCTTGCTTTTGATTTTGCATGCCTTGCTTTTGGGGCCATCCTAACCCATTCAAGTTCACGTTGAAGAGTTTTATGCCTTTTGCTTTCTGTTTTTTCCTCCTTTTCTAAACGTTTGCTTTTTTGTTCAAGCCATGAAGAATAATTCCCTTTCCATGGAATTCCTTCGCCCCGATCAAGTTCGAGTATCCAACCTGCAACATTATCCAAAAAATAACGATCGTGAGTAACGGCAATCACTGTACCTTTGTATTGTTTAAGATGCTGTTCCAACCATTCAATTGATTCGGCATCAAGATGGTTAGTAGGCTCATCAAGAAGCAGAATATCGGGCTCGGAAAGCAATAAACGGCAAAGTGCGACACGCCGTCTTTCGCCACCCGAAAGATTTTTAATTGATGTTTCGCCTTCGGGACAACGTAAGGCATCCATTGCTCTTTCGAGTTTAGAGTCAAGCTCCCAAGCTTCTTTTTGGTCGATAATTTCTGTTAGTTTTCCTTGTTCTTCGATGAGTTTATTCATTTCATCATCGTTCATGGGTTCGGCAAAACGCATATTGATTTCTTCATATTTTTTCAGTAAATCAACTGTTTCCTGAACTCCTTCACTAACAATTTCTTTAACGGTTTTATTGTCGTCAAGTTTTGGTTCTTGTTCCAACATTCCAACTGAATAACCTGGTGAAAAAACTACTTCTCCATCGAATGATTTCTCTGTTGTTGCAATTATTTTAAGCAAAGTTGATTTTCCTGATCCATTTAAACCGATGATACCTATTTTTGCACCATAATAAAATGAAAGATAAATGTTTTTTAAAATCTCTTTTCCGGTGTTAAGCTTTTTGCCAACACCAACCATTGAGAAAATTATTTTTTTATCGTCTGACATTGAAAGCTTATTTTATTTAAATTTTAGATACAAATAATAATTTAACATAGCAAAATTAGACAATTTTTAAAATCAAAGATTTGTTTTTCAAAACTGTCTTGAGAAAACATAATAGAAACTAATTCAATAAAATAAAGCACTAAAGCAAATTTAAGAAATAGCTGAACCGGATTCCTATGATATCTTAGGTAGAAAGAATTACTTTTTTTTCGTGCTTGCCGACAATTTTTTATGCATTGCATTTGCTGCTACTCTTCCGGCACCCATAGCCAGAATTACTGTGGCTGAGCCGGTAACAATATCACCTCCTGCGTAAACATTTTCAATTGACGTTTCATTTGTTTCAGGATTTACCTCAATATACCCCCATTTATTTAGTTTTAGGTTAGGCGTTGATTGGAAAATAATAGGATTAGGTCCGTTTCCAATTGCAACTATTGCCAGATCACAGTCAATTGTGAAATTTGAACCTTCGATAGGTATCGGTCTTCTTCTACCTGATTTGTCAGGTTTGCCGAGTTCCATTTTTATGCACTCAATAGCTTTGATTATATTATTATCTGTACCAATATATCTAACCGGATTATTCAATAATTTAAAAATAATGCCTTCTTCTCCGGCATGATGAACCTCTTCACCTCTTGCCGGAAGTTCATGTCGCGACCTTCTGTAAATTATTGTAACTTGATCTGAGCCTGCTCTTTTTGCAGTCCTGGCGCAATCCATGGCAACATTACCTCCTCCGATAACTGCAACTTTATTACCATGTGGCATGGGAGTATCATATTCGGGGAATCTGTATGCTTTCATCAAATTCATTCGTGTAAGATATTCGTTTGCTGAAAAAACATTTCCAAGGCTTTCGCCTTCGATATTCATAAATACGGGTAGTCCTGCACCAACACTAATAAAAACAGCATCAAAATTTTCAAGCAATTCATCAATTGTAATTAATGGGCCAATTACATGGTTTGTTTCTATCCTGCAACCCATACTTTTTAAATAATTAATTTCAAACTGAACAATTGATTTTGGTAATCTAAATTCCGGAATTCCGTATGTTAAAACTCCACCTGTTTCGTGCAAAGCTTCGAAAATAGTTACGCCATAACCTTTTTGTCTCATATCGGCGGCAACCGTAAGTCCTGCAGGACCAGAGCCAATTACCGCAATTCTTTTACCTGTTTCTTTAGAAATCACAGGAACTTTTACAAGATCCATTTTCCGTTCATAATCAGCCACAAACCTTTCAAGCCTTCCAATGGCAACGGGTTTATCTTTTTTACCAACTATACAATATTTTTCACATTGATCTTCCTGAGGACAAACTCTACCACAAATAGAAGGAAGAATATTTTTTTCTTTAATTTTTTTTGCAGCCTCATCAAATTTACTTTCGGCAATTAAAGCTATAAATGTTGGAATATCAATATTCACCGGACATCCTTTAACGCACTGTGGGGTTTTGCATTGTAAGCATCTACCGGCTTCAAGTAAGGCTAATTCGCTGGTAAAACCGTAAGGAACTTCCATGTAATTATTAATTCTCAGTTTTTGATCTTGTTCAGGCATATCCTGCCTCGGAATCTTTAGTTTTAACTTTCTTTCATCAGCTTTTGACAACCCATGCCATTCACAACCGTATTTAGTACAAATAAAAAAAGGCATTAGCTTCGATAGTGCTGATATCAATACTTCACCAACATCTGAACCACATTCTCCACATTTTATACTTTTATTAAGAATACTTTTTTTACATTTTGGACAAATTAGATCTTCCAATGAATCTCCCTCTTTCATTGGTACAGAAGTCTCAACTTCAAACACATCAAGATATGGGCTTAATTTCAAATCAATTTCTTGTCCTTTATATTTGGCATTGAAAAGAATACTTTTTTCCTCTTTTTTCTCAACATTAAAACTATTATGACAATGAGGGCAATAAGTATTCAGATAGGTTTTAAACTTTAAATATTTTACATCTTGATCAAACATAGTATTATTTTTGGTTATTTGTTAACATATTTTATTTAACTTTATATGCCTTGAACTTAATGGATTCAAGGCTTTAAATAATTAAAAATTATTATCTTATTGAGAATAACAAAGAATCTTTTTCGTCTTTAAGATATATTGAGTTTCTGTTTTCCAATTCATCAAAATCCACTTTTTGACCATCAAAATCAGGCCCATCGACGCATGCAAACTTTGTTTCTTTATTAATTTTTACTCGACAACCACCACACATTCCGGTGCCATCAATCATTATTGGATTAAGACTTACAAGGGTTGGGATATCGAACTTTTTAGTTAATTTACATACATTCTTCATCATAATAATTGGACCAATAGCATAAACTAATTTAATATCATATCTTTCATTTAAATATTTTTCCAATGGAATAGTAACAAATCCTCTTTCGCCAACACTACCATCATCACTGGTAACGATGAGTTCATCACAAATGTTATTCATCTCATTCTCAAGAATAAGCATGTCTTTATTTTGTGCTCCGATAATTCCAATTACATAATTTCCTGCTTCATGATATGCTTTTGCAATGTGATGAAGTATTGCTACTCCGGTTCCACCACCAACCATAACAACAGTTCCTTTTTTTTCAATCTTAGCAGCTTTACCAAGAGGCCCAACAACATCTTTGATAATATCTCCTGTGTTTAGTGATCTCATTAAGGCAGTAGTTTTTCCTACTACCTGAAAAATGATAGAAATTATTCCGGCGAAGCTATCTTTATCAGCAACTGTAAGCGGAATTCTTTCTCCGGTTTCATTAACTCTAAGAATAATAAATTGGCCCGGTTTGATTTTTTTAGCAATTTTTGGAGCACTAATATCAAATCTTATAATAGTACCTTTAGCCATTTCTTGTTTTCTGACAATTTGAAACATAATTAATTATATTTGGTTCGTTATTAAATCAACTTTTTACTTTAATTATTGGATTTTCATCTGTTTATATGGTGTTAACCGGTTTAAGTATTAATGTTTATGTTTTTGAAAAAATTAGAAAATAGAAATTAAGGCTTCTTCCTAATTTTTAATTTCAAGTTTCTCATTTCATTCTATAATCATTTACCACTCATCACTATCCTCCAATCGGATTTCGTACAAATCATCTTCGCTTAGCCCATGCCATCGGCAACCCTTCTTTGTACAAAGATAGAAATCCAATAATTTAGTTCGTGCCGAAATGGAAATTTTGGCAACTGGTGATTTGCAATTTCCACATTTTATATTGGTTACGATCAGGCTTTTGTCGCAATGCGGACAGTGAACTTCGGCAACTGTTTTGTCTTCGGATAATAATATAGTAGATTTAGAAGTGAAAACATTTAAGTATGGACTCAACATTAGAAATCCCGTTTCACCATTAGTAATTTTTAGTTTGAGCATATCGTTTTCGATTAGGCTTTTTTTACAATGTGGGCAATATGCCTGAAGGAATGCTCCCGATTCAATTGTCTCTTTAAAATCGCTTATAATTTTGGGTTTAGTTTCTTTTTTTTCAACTTTTTGTGAGGTTATTTTTGAATGATGCGATCCACTCAAACCATATTCCTGATAAAGTTTTTTTAAAGCCACCGAAAGATCATCGAATTCAATTTTATGGTTTTTACATCCACTACGTGAACAAATACTTACTTTTCCACCCATGTCTAAATAAAATGGAGCCATTGGAGCTCCACAGGAAAGACATTCCTGATCGGAAATAATTTTAGCTTCACAACTGGGGCAAAAGAAACTTGCAACTTCGCCCTTAGGTAGTTCTATATCTGATATAAAATTATAGCTTCCATAAATCGAACTTAATCTTATTACTCCTTTTTTTCCTGCAATTTCGATATTTAATTTGATACTTGGCTCATTGTCAACTCTATGATCTTTATCCATAAGCGACTTTCCACAAACCGGACATTTTAAATTTAATGAAACAAAATCGTACATAAATGATTTTTTTAAAATTATTAATTATGGACAATAATAGAAAAAAAAACCTTACATTTTTGAATTACAAAAATAAAATGTTTAAAAACCTATTCATTACTTGAAATAATTATCTGATTAAGAATAATAAGGGAGAAAAACATAATGTAATTTAAAGTTAATTTAAATAAAATATCTATTTCAAAACAATCTTCTCAATAGCAATATTTTTGCCGCTTTTAACTCTTAAAAAATATGTGTCTTTTGCAAAATGTGTCATGTCAATCTGATTACTATATTCATCATGATTGTATGGAAGTTTTTGATTAAATAAGATTTGTCCCTGCTGATTTATTATTGATATTTCAACTTTTGAATTGTCGGTTGAAGATATTGAATAAGTAAAAACTCCGTTTGTCGGGTTTGGAATAATTTCTATTGAAATATTATTATTGTCAATTTCATTGATTCCGGTGCAGGGGTCGAGTGATAGAATAAGTTCATCAGTTTCTGTATAATAGCAAGGTTCCAAAGAAAAAGCAGATAATGTTAATTCAACACTTTCGTTCAGAATATCGTTTTCGCCCGGATAATAGATTGTTGATAATGATGTAGAGTCTTCAAAGCTACCATCTCCGGCAGTAGTCCATGCAACGGATGAATAATATTCGGCAGTAGCATTTAATATCAAGTTGGTATTATTACAGATCAAAGTATCGTTCCCGGCAAAGCATTCAGAGAATCTGTTAATTTTCAAAAGCAAACTGTCACATGCCATCATGCCGGGTTCGTAACCGTAAACAGTAAGTTTAAGCCAGACTTCACCATTACCAACGTCCTCCCATCCTCTGATATATTGAGAAATCAGACTTTTAGTATTATTAAAATGTCCATCACCTGAGGTGGTCCATTCAACAGTTTGTTGAGATGTTGCCTGCCCTGATGTTTGGTAAAATGTATTCCAGCAGACTGTATCGTTTTGGCCTGCATTGACGGTGGGGAAGGCAGGAGGTTCAAAATTAAAGGAAACAACTCTGGTTCCCCATCCTACATTATCCATATATTCGGTTGTAAACCAAAAAGTAGAATCATCAGAAGGATCAACAGACATTGCACTATAATCGCCCCAACGACTAATGCTACCCTGTGAACCAAAACCTGGATAGAGAGTAATTTCTTCAAAGTTCATTTCCCCGAGAGGGGCTTCCGCATCACGGCCTGTTGCCCTGATACATGGATAGACTTCTGAGCTTGAAACCGAATATCCAAGAGCAATATCACCGTTTCCGTTCATTGAGATGCTTCCCATCCATCTGTGGTCATCGTCGGGTGCGTAAGTTCCCTGTTGATAAATATCCCATTCGCCGTTTTCTTTTCTTAATTCATACCATCTTACAGCAGCTTTGTTGGAAGTTGCAACCGTGTGATTAGTTAATAATACCTCGTAATCTCCAAAATTTCGATATTGAAGGCGATACATTAACATACCGGCAAGATTATCAAGTTTTCTCGTAGTACCGGGTTGAGGAA
Source organism: Bacteroidales bacterium (assembly GCA_016342645.1). GTDB lineage: Bacteria > Bacteroidota > Bacteroidia > Bacteroidales > JAEINX01 > JAEINX01. Next base: position 15,903 of record JAEINX010000027.1, read on the forward strand.
TATTTGGAACATCAGAGCTATATGGTTCAGGAGTAAGGCTTTTAATTAATTCGAAACTTGAGTTTTCAGTATTTTCCCAATCAACTTTGAACTCATAAAGTTTGATATTATGATCAATTAAGGTCATAAAATAGTTTGGCGATCCTTCGGGAGGTTCAGGCCCGTCAACATCGGCCGGAAGTACTCCGAAAATATTTTCATACTGGCCAAAGTAAACCATTTGAGCATCAGGATCACCTTCCAGCATTGCTTCACGGTCGAAAGAGGCAAAACCTGCACCTATGAAACCGCCCTGAAACATATGATATGATGAGTAATACCCATCAGGCCAGACACCAAATTTAGGATAATCGTTAAAGTGGTCGAATTCAAAAGCGTAACGATAATATTCGCCCAAAGGATCGCCTGTTTGAGAAACGGCAACCAATTCATAACTTTTTCCGTTTAAGCATTGAACGGCAAATTGAGTTGCTATCCATCTGTCGGCCATTTCATCGTAAAGCAATATCGGATCGCCATCGTTATGGCCTGTCCATGCTCCAACGAAACCACTCCATAAAGTGCTGTTATCAACAGGCCCGTATAATAATGCTCCTGATTTATCGAAAATGGCAAATGAAAGATTTATCATTTGAAAATAATGATTTGGACCGACATCACCATCGGTATCGGGAGGGTAAACCCCATTTTCATTTCCAACGCCTTCAATGTTAACCAAAGGACCTCTAACATCAGTTGAACCAAATTCATTTTGAGCTAAAGGATCTACAAAATTCGGTTCACCTTTAGTGTCGCGAGGTACAAAATCATTTTGAATGATACCATCTTTCCAGCTTCGGTCTCTTTCGCCTGGTAAAATTATTTTCATCTCAGTTAATGGAGGTGTTTTGTCAAAATAAGTCGCTTTTCTGACTGTTGGCTTAATGTTTTTTGATTCTTGCGAAAATCCAATTACGCAAAATAAAAGGACTAAAAGTAATACTGTTGAAAATTTTTTCATTTTTTGTTTTTGTTAGATTATTTCCTTTTCATATGTTGATTCTTATAATTATTTCTTTACATTTCTTCCTTTAGTAAGAAAGCTTCCCCCTTTGTAATTCTTATTCGTTTTATTAAGACAATTTGATATTTTAAAAGTTGCATGTAAAATGATGAGTGTTTTTTTAATGTAAATAACTTTCTTTTTTGATGTCTTTAATCCACTTATCCATTTTTACCGGACTATATGATTTTAATTTTTTTAATAAAGATGCCACCGAATTCTCAACAATAATATTATCTCTGTGTTCTTCGCGAACAAATCCTTCGTTTACGGCATGATCGAAAAATAATAAGAGGTTTAAAAAGTAATTTTCGACATCGAGCAACCCTACCGGTTTGTCGTGAATTCGAAGCTGATTAAAAGTTAGCATTTCAGCTAATTCATCAAAAGTTCCAAAACCTCCTGGCATTGCAATAAAAGCATCTGACATTTCAGCCATCAAAAGTTTTCTTTCCTGCATTGAATTAACCACAATTAATTCTGTGAGGTTATTATGTGCAACTTCTTTTTCGACAAGGTTTTTTGGCATAATTCCAATTACTTCGCCGTTATTTTTTAGAATAGTATCCGCAAGAATTTTCATTAATCCCACATTTGCCCCTCCATAAACCAAAGTAATATTTTCTTTTAAAAAATGTTGGGCGAGATTTTCGGCCATTATTTTGTAAGACTCACGAAATCCCATACTTGAACCGCAAAATACACAAATTCTATTCATAAATTTTATTTCTGAATTTTGGCAAAAGTATGAATTTTGCAATTAATCTCTCTTTTTCAATGAATTTATGTGTTGAAAATGTTTAATTCAAACATGTTTTAATATGTAGTAGCAATGGTTTAATAGTTTAATTGTTACATGGTTTAAAATCTCCAGAACATTACAATGTTCATAATAAAAATTTAGTTTAACTATTTATGAAATTTTATTTTTTTTTAAAAATTTTAATACTTTTGTCATGTAATATATAGATAAATATAGATGAATAAACTATATCCTTTAAAGTTTAAGCCCATATTTAAGGATAAAATATGGGGAGGGGACAAAATAAAAACTGTTCTCGGAAAAGATTTTTCACCCTTGCCAAATTGTGGCGAAGTATGGGTTCTTTCGGGAGTTGAAGGCAATCAAACTATTGTAGAAAATGGTTTCCTCGCCGGAAACGAACTGAATGAACTTATCGAAATTTTTATGGATGATTTGGTTGGCGATAAAGTTTTTAACGAATTTAGAAATGAATTTCCAATTTTAATAAAGTTTATTGATGCAAAAGATTGGTTATCCATTCAGGTACACCCCGATGATGAGCTTGCAAAAAAACGCAAAATCGGTTCCGGCAAAACCGAGATGTGGTATATTATGGATGCCGAAGAAAATTCGGAATTAATAAGCGGATTCAATAAAAAGTTAGATAAAGAAGAATATCTTGATAAATTCAAAACAAAAAAGTTAAAAGATATTTTGAACTTTGAAAAAGCAACAAAAGGAGATGTATTTTTTATGCCTTCGGGCAGAGTTCATGCGTTAGGCCCGGGTATTATGTTAGCCGAAATACAGCAAACTTCCGATACAACTTACCGTATTTATGATTGGGACAGAGTTGACGAGAAAGGTAATTCAAGAGATTTACATACCGAAGAAGCTCTTGATGCCTTTGATTTTAATCATTATGATTCGTATCGAACCGAATATGAAAAAGAAAAAAATAAGACCGTTGAAGCTGTCGAATGCCCATATTTTAAGACCAATGTTATTGATTTAACATGTGGTATTGAAAAAAATTATATTGAATTGGATTCATTTGTAATATATGTTTGTGTTGAAGGTTCTGTAAACATTGAATACGATGAGGGATCGGTTCTGATGAACGAGGGCGATGCCGTTTTAATACCTGCTGAAATTTCAAAAATCAGATTAATTCCTAATCCGACAGGAAAAATTTTAGAAGTTTATATTATCTGATTTTATGGCAACCTTTTTGTAATAAATTAAGTCTATAATAGAAAAATAAATATAATTATTAATTGGGGAGAATTGGAAATAAGGGAAATAAAGGAAATAAGGGAAATAAGGGTTGTACACTTATACCTTTAATTTCTCTTTGCCTCTATACCGTTATACCTTTATACCTTTATACCTTTATTCTCCCATACCCTTTAAAACCCTTAAAATGAAAAAAGTTATTTTATTTGCATTAATGATAACATTTGCAGGCTTTGGTTTCTCTCAGGAAACAGGAAAAAAACTAACAAAGATACCTGCAATAGATGTTAAAAATTTAGATGGAGAAGTATTCAATACTTCTGAAATTTCTAATGACGGAAAGCCCGTTATAATTAGTTTTTGGGCATTGTGGTGTAAGCCTTGTATCAGAGAATTAACTACTATTGCCGATGTTTACGACGATTGGATTGACGAAACAGGAGTAAAATTATATGCTGTTTCAATTGACGATGCTCGCTCAAGTTCTAAGGTTTTGCCAACAGTTAATGGAAAAGGATGGGATTATGAAGTTCTACTTGATCAAAATAGTGATTTCAAAAGAGCCATGAATGTTAATTTGATCCCACACACATTTATTCTAAACGGTAAAGGTGAAATAGTGTGGCAGCACACATCTTTTGCCGAAGGAGGCGAACTTGAAATGTTTGAGATACTTAAAAAAGTTGCCAAGGGTGAAGACGTTTCAAGCGATTCTCATTAATTTAGTTCTTATTATTTCAATAAACAAAACAATGAAAAATAATAAAAAAAAAGCAATTTTAATTTTCTGTATTCTTTCGGTATTTTATTTTCTTTCAGCAGAAACTATTGCTCAGGGAATATTAAGTAATGGCTCAATACATGGGAATTTTCAAATGGATGCCCAATTGTATGTTGAGGATTCTGTTATCAATGCCCCCGATGTTTCTGAGGACATGTTAATGAATGGCTTCTCAAATATTATTTATACAAATGGAAAATTTACCGCAGGCCTTCGTTATGAAGTATATTTGAATCCAATGCTTGGATATGATTACCGTTTAAAAGGAAGCGGGATTCCTTATCGATTTGCTTCCTTTAAAAGCGATGATTTTGAAATTACAGTTGGTAATTTTTATGAACAATTCGGAAGCGGATTGGTTTTAAGATCTTATGAAGAGTGGAATCTTGGAATTGATAATTCAATCGATGGTATTAATATTAAATTCAGGCCTTATAAAGGTGTAACCATCAAAGGTGTTTACGGAAACCAACGATATTATTGGGAAAAAAGCCAGGGAATTGTGAGGGGAATTGATGGTGAATTCTTTCTTAACGATTTATTTTCGGGTTTTTCAAATATGAAAACAAAAATAACTCTTGGTGGTAGTATGGTTAGTGTTTTTCAGGAAAACGACCCGAGTTTAATGCTGAATCTACCTCTTAATGTTGCCGCTTTTGCCGGACGTATTAATGTTAGCAGAGGAAAAGTAAACTTCATGGCCGAATATGCCAATAAAATTAATGACCCCGAAGCCTTAAATAATTTTATTTACAAAAACGGCGAAGCATTACTTCTTTCGGGTTCATATTCACAAAAAGGTCTCGGTATTATGTTATCGGCAAAACGAATTGATAATATGGTTTATAAATCAGATAGGAAAGAAATTGGAAATGCTCTTGATGTAAATTTCCTGCCTCCTTTGACTAAACAACATGTTTACAGCCTTGCAACCATGTATCCTTATGCAACTCAACCAAATGGTGAAATGGGATATTCTGCTCAAGTTATTTATACAATACCAAAAAAATCAAAATTAGGTGGCAGATACGGAACAACAATTTCGGTAAATTATTCACAGGTTAATTCAATTGATAAACAACAAATTGATACCATTCCCATAGGTGAATACGGAACAAAAGGCTATACATCCGATTTCTTCAAATTTGGTGATATAGTTTATAATAAAGATTTTAATATTGAAATAAGCCGAAAATTAAATAAAAAATGGAAAGCAATTTTAGCTTATACAAATTTGGCTTATAATATAGCAGTTGTTGAAGGGCATGTCGGCGAACCAACGGTCTATGCCGATATTTTTGTTCTGGATATAACTCATAAATTTACTCCTACAAAAGCTTTAAGATTAGAATACCAGCAATTATTTACAAAACAAGATGAAGGTGATTGGCTCGCTGCGATGTTGGAATTCACAATAGCTCCGAAATGGTTCTTCTCGGTCACCGATCAATACAATTACGGTAATTCGCATAGTGACAAAAAATTACATTATTATAATGTCGCAATGGGTTATACTAAAGGCACAAGCCGTATTGCATTATCTTATGGCCGGCAACGTGAAGGTTTAGTTTGTGTAGGTGGTGTGTGCCGAGTAGTTCCTGCATCAAATGGATTAACTTTAACAATTAGTAGTAGTTTTTAAAAAATAAGAAATCATGAAATATTTTAAAATATCAATAGTATTAACAATAATTTTAAGCATAGTAATATTTTCATGCGATAAAATTGATGCCCCTTATATCATTCCGGAGCCTCCTCCCCCCCCTGATTGTCCAACCCCTGACTTCCCTGATATTAGCGATTATGAACAAGTAGTTTTATTAGAGGAATTTACTGGCCATACATGCTCCAACTGTCCTGAAGGTACACTTTTTGCACATGATTTGAAAGAGCAATACAAGGAAAAATTAATTCTTATTTCTATTCATGCAGGAAGTTACGCAATACCGATTCCTGATGAACCCGGTTTTGAAATTGATTTACGTACCGAAACAGGGAATTTATTACTGTCAGATTTCAATATTAATAGTTGGCCAATAGCTTTGATTAACCGAGCTGAACATAAGGGTTTTCCATTGATGCAACAATTTCTTCCGCCTGTTTTAGATACAATGATTACTTCCCAACCGGTAATTGGAATGCAATTATTAACTGAATATGATGATTCGGAAAGAAAACTATGCATTCATATTAAAAACAAATATTTAAAAGACTTATCTAATTCACTGATGCTTTCAGTATATATAACTGAGGACAGTATCAAGGGAGCTCAAAAAAATGATAATCCTGACATAGGGCCTGATGTTTTGTATCCCTATTGGCATATGCATGTTTTAAGAGGTTCATACGAAAATCCTTGGGGGTTTTCAGTTCCAGGAAGTCCTTATAAGAAAGATGCTACTCACATCACTACTTATAAATATATATTAAACGAAAATTGGAAAGCCAAAAATTGTCATGTAGTAGCATTCATTTACGATGCCGATACAAAAGTAATATTGCAGGCTGTTGAAACAAAAGTTATTGGAGAAGAATAGAAATTAAATTGAGCACCTATTGAATTTCTTCATATGGTGCTCAACTTTTTTCAATATCTGGGAATATCTCATTTTAGTACCTTTTTTGCTTGCCATAAAGATTTGTGAATTTTTTATTATTTTTTATGTTTTCAAAAAAACATAACTGAAATTGTGCTCAAACCTCAAGAAATTTCATTAGATGAATTCGATAAATCACTAACAGTTAATGAAGTAATTAGCTCATTGCAAGAAAGCGGACATAATACTGAATTTATCTCAGAAATAAAAGATGGTTTAGAAAACGCTTCAATTTATAGTAAAAGTGAAAAATTATTCATTTCGAATTGATATAAAATATCGTGCTGTTTTTATTGTAGTTAATGGTGAAGCAGAGATAATTGCCATAACAAATCACTACCAATAAATTAATCATTTTATGCTTGAGTAGGTTTCCCACTTTTTCAAAACTTCCTTCATATCATCGGGTAATTCTGTTTCAAAATGAAGTTTCTCTTTGGTGATAGGATGTTCAAATCCTAAAGATTTAGCATGTAAGGCTTGGCGGGGTAATATTTTAAAGCAATTGTTAATGAATTGTTTGTATTTAGTAAAAGTTGTTCCTTTTAAAATAATATTTCCACCATAAGTTTCATCATTAAACAATGGATGCTTGATATATTTCATGTGAGCCCTGATCTGATGTGTTCTGCCGGTTTCGAGACGGCATTCAACTAAGGTGACGTATCCTAAACGTCTTAAAACTTTATAATGTGTTACGGCTTCTTTTCCATATTCCCCTTCCGGAAAAACAGTCATTACTTTTCTGTCTTTCAGGCTACGACCGATATGCCCACTTATTGTTCCTTCGTCCTCATCGAAATCGCCCCAAACTAAAGCAACGTATTTTCGATCAATGGTGTGATCGAAAAATTCTTTTGCAAGTATGGTTTGAGCAATTTCAGTTTTTGCAACGAGAAGAACGCCTGTTGTATTCTTATCAATTCGATGGACAAGCAAAGGCTGAGAAGGTTTTGTACTATCGCCGGATTGTTTATTAAAATAAAAAGTTAAAGCATTGAGCAGAGTTCCCGAATAATTTGCAAATCCCGGATGTACGACCATTCCGGCACTTTTATTTAAAACAAAAATATCATTATCTTCATAAAGAACATCAATTGGAATATCCTGCGGAATTATTTCTGTTTCTCTCGGCGGATAAGTCATTACAACAGAGATCACATCATCAGGTTTAACTTTATAGTTTGGTTTCACGGCACTATTGTTAACAAGAATATTTCCGGCTTTTGCTGCATTCTGTATCTTATTTCTTGAAGCGTTTTCAAGACGAAGCATCAGGAATTTATCGACCCTAAGCACGCTTTGGCCTTTATCGGCAATAAAACGATAATGCTCGTATAATTCGCTAACTTCTTCTATATATTCCTTGTTTTCGCACATTGATATATAATTATTAAAGGTCTAAATCAATTTTCTTGAAATAAAACCACAAAAGTAATATAAAAATGGGCAATAATTTTTAGCCATTAAATTCATTTGCGGATTTTAAGGTAGATGTAAAATTTAAAAACAAGCTTGCTACTCTCTCCAGTATTCCGGTTTATATAAAGCGTTGGCACAAACGACTTTTCCGCTAATTAAACCAATTACTTCCGAACGCAAAGATATAACCATCCATGCCTCTTCGTGTTCGGCTGGAATAGAGTAGGGCGCTTCAAACCCAAGACAAGTTGCCGATTTAAATCCATAACGAGTATAATATTCGGGATATCCGAGAACAAAAACCAAGTCTGTTCCCGATTCCGATAAAATTTTTAATCCTGTATTTATAAGTTTACTACCAATTCCTGATTTCTGAAATTCAGGTATTACTGCAAGTGGTGCAAGTATCATACATGAAACATCAACCTCATTATTTTGCAAAAATACTTTTGTAAATAAAATATGGCCAACAGCAAAGTCTTTCTTAAATGCAAGTAATGAGAGAAGAGGTTTTGCGCTTTCATCAACAATGAGTTGTCTGACCAATTCCGCCTCTTCATCAGAATTAAATGCAGCACGCTCTACCCTTAGTATATCTTCCAAATCCGAATCTAAAGCTTTTCGTATTTTCATAAAATTGCTTTTCATTAATTAATTTGTTGCAAATATATTTTATCTATTCCCCGCTTACAAGAAAAATATTTTCATATTTTTGCCGAAAAAACAAAAGATATGGATCTAAGTAAAGTATTATCAATTTCAGGGAAGCCGGGTTTATTTAATATGATAACCCAAGCAAAAAATGGAATGGTAGTGGAATCAATGATTGATAAAAAAAAATTTACTGCTTTTTCTCACGAAAGAATTAGCTCACTTGAAGAGATCAGCATTTTCGCTGAAGATGAAGACGTGTCTTTAATAGATGTTTTCAAACTGATTTATGAAAAACAAGATGGGAAAAAAGCTCTTTCACATAAATCTAGCAATAAAGAATTAAAGGAATTTTTTGAAGAGATTCTTCCTTCATATGATAAAGATAGGGTTTATATTTCGGATATTAAGAAAGTTATTAATTGGTATAATTTATTAGCAGAAAGAGATTTCTTTGATTTTTCGGAAGAAGAAAAAAAGGAAGATAAAAAAAAATCATCAGAAGACAATGAGAATTCCAAGCCTGATGAAAAAGCGGAAAAGCCCGAGGAAGTTAGTGAGGAAGTAAAAACGGAAGAAAAAGAAATTATTAGCGATAAAGAAGAAACTAAAGAATAAATTCTTTATGCAAAATCCTATCAGGTGAAAAAACATATTAACAATCTGAAGATAATAAGCTATAGAAGTTTAAACAAGGATTTTTTTTTACTTGAGTTATCGGTTCCTCATTCTATTAATGAAATCAGGCCCGGGCAATTTGTTGAGGTTTTAGTCGAAAATTCGGCGAAAACCTTTCTCCGACGGCCTTTTTCTATTCACGATATTGATTATGAAAATCAAATAATTAGCTTGTTGATTCAAATTGTTGGTAAAGGAACGCGTGAATTGTCAAAGCAAAAATCGGGTGAATATTTAAATCTTATTTATCCTCTCGGTAATTCCTTTTCCAAACCGACAAACGAAAAAACTTTGTTAATAGGTGGAGGAGCAGGCATTGCACCTTTATTGTTTTTGGCAAAGCATTTTAAAAGACTACATCATAAATTTTCGGTTTTGCTTGGAGCAAGATCCGAAAACTATCTTGTCAGGCTAAAGGAGTTTAAGAAATTATCAGAAGTTTTCATTGCAACCGAAGATGCTTCACTTGGTGAGAAAGGACTTGTAACAAATCATAGTGTTTTAACTCAAGCTGAAATTGGTTTCGACAAAATTATAAGTTGCGGCCCAAAACCAATGATGAAAGCTGTCGCAATGATTGCAACTGACAAAGCTATTGATTGCGAAGTCTCATTAGAAAATACTATGGCTTGCGGTATTGGGGCATGTTTGTGTTGTGTTGAAGAAACAAAACACGGAAACGTTTGTGTTTGTATAGACGGGCCGGTTTTCAACGTAAAAGATTTAAAATGGCTAATTTAAAAGTAAAAATTCATAATCTCGAATTAAAAAATCCGGTTTTAACGGCATCCGGAACTTTTGGTTACGGTGAAGAATTTGACGATTTTATTGATGTCAATAGGCTGGGGGGGGTAATTGTAAAAGGTACAACAGCCTCAAAACGTGAAGGCAACCCATATCCTCGAATGGTGGAAACTCCCTCCGGAATGTTAAATGCAGTCGGTTTGCAAAATAAAGGTGTCGATAATTTTATTTCCGATATTTATCCGAGAATCAAAAATTACAAGACCAACATAATAGTTAATGTCTCAGGTTCCACGATAAGCGAATATGTCGAGGTTTCCGAAAAAATAAATGAGTTGCAAAACATTCCTGCAATTGAGCTAAATATTTCCTGCCCGAATGTAAAAGAAGGTGGAATGGCTTTTGGAACAAGTTGTCAGGCAGCTTCCGAAGTGATAAATGCCGTAAGAAAAGTTTATAAAAAGACTTTAATTGTGAAACTTTCTCCTAATGTTACCGATATATCCGAAATTGCTTCTGCTGCCGAACATTCGGGAGCCGATTCTGTTTCACTGATAAATACACTTTTAGGAATGGCAATTGATGTTGAAAAACGTAAACCTGTTCTTTCAACAATAACAGGCGGTTTGTCAGGCCCTGCAATTAAACCAATTGCGATTCGTATGGTTTGGCAGGTAGCGAAGGCCGTGAAAATTCCTGTTATTGGCTTAGGAGGAATTATGGATACGGCTGACGCAATTGAATTCATCCTTGCCGGTGCAACGGCAATTCAAGTAGGTACTGCCAACTTTATTGACCCCCAAATTTCTATTAAAATTGTTGACGGGATAGAAAAATATCTAAATCATCATAAAATTAACTCAATACATGAGTTGATCGGAAGTTTATAACTATATTTGCAGCCTCAAAAAATAAATTAATACTTTAATGAATATAACAAAAGAAAATAAAGAAGATTTAACTGCTTTAGTAAAAATTGAAATAACTAAAGAAGACTATCAGGATCAAGTTAGTAAGGAATTGAAAGAATATCAGCGAAAAGCTAAGATTCCGGGTTTTAGGCCAGGAAAAGTCCCTTTTGGCATGATTAAAAAAATGTATGGAAAAGCAGTAATTGCAGAAGAAATCAACAAAATAATTTCCGAATCAATTACAAAGTATATTGAGGAAAATAAGATAGGCATTTTAGGGCAACCCTTGCCAAACTTAGAAAAAAACACTCCTTTTAATTTTGAGGAGGAAACAGATTTTGAATTTTATTTTGATCTTGGATTAGCCCCCGAAATAGAAATTGATGTTAATGACGAGATAGAAGTTGATTACTATGATATTAAAGCTGAAAAGGAAATTATTGATAACTACATTTCTGAAGCAATGAAACGTATGGGTGAAACAATTAATCCTGATAAGTCTGACGAAGGAGATGTATTAGAAGGAGAAATAGAAGAACTCAACCAAGATGTAGAAGTATTAGAAGGTGGGATAAAAAATGAAACATCTATTGTTATAGATCTTATCAAAGACAAAACGATTCAAAAAAAACTAATAGGACTAAAGAAAGATGATACTTTAGTTTTTAATCCGCTTAAAGCAACTGAAAGCGAGGTCGAAACCGCTACTATGCTTGGAATAAAAAAAGAGGAAGTCGAAAAAAATACATCTGATTTTCGTTTTACGATTAATAAGGTTTCACGAATTGTTCCTGCTGAATTAGATGAAAATTTCTATAAAAGTGTTTATCCGCAACTTGATATTAATGATGAAGACCAATTCAGAAAACAAGTTGAAATCGATGCCAAAAAATCACTTGACAATGAAAGCAATAAACATTTTATGAATGAATCTATAAAGAAACTTCTTGAAATTGCCGATTTTTCTATGCCTGATGAGTTTATGAAAAGGTGGTTATATGAGAATCAAGGGGATGAAAAAGAAGTGAAATCAAAAGAAGCTATTGGACAGGAGTATGATGCTTATCGCGATTCAATGAAGGTGCAATTATTAGAAAACAAAATCATAAAAAAATATGATCTACAAGTTACCGGCAAGGAAATTCGAGATCATATTAAAGAAATATATAGGCGATTTGCTCCAATGGATGGTTTGTCTCCCGAAGAAGTTGAAAAAAATCTTGACGAATTGGCAAACTCAATTTTAAAAAATGAGAAAGAAGTAGAACGTATCCATAGTGAATTATTTGATAAAAAGCTTCTTGACTTTTTGAAATCTAATCTTAAATTGAATAAAAAAGAAGTTAATCACAAGGAATTTATTAAATTTGTTACCGAAAAATAAATTAAATAAAATAAGTAAAACAAAATGAATAATAACGAATTTACAAAGTATGCAACTAAGCATATTGGAGTTAACAGCCTTTCACTTGAAAAATATACTTCGGTGTTTAATAATTATATTTCTCCGACAATTATCGAAGAACGACAGATGAACGTAGCAACTATGGATGTTTTTTCAAGGCTGATGATGGATAGGATCATTTTTCTCGGAGTGCCTATAAACGATTATGTTGCAAACATTATCCAGGCACAATTACTTTTTCTTGATTCTACCGATTCAAAAAAAGATATTCATATTTACCTAAATACACCGGGTGGCTCGGTTTATGCGGGACTTGGAATTTATGATACTATGCAGTATCTGACACCTGATATTTCAACTATTTGTACAGGTATGGCAGCATCAATGGGTGCAGTTTTATTATGCGCGGGCACAAAAGGAAAACGTACGGCTTTGAAACATTCCAGAGTTTTGATTCATCAACCTATGGGAGGAGCTCAGGGCCAGGCATCCGAATTGGAAATAACCGTCCGTGAAATACAGAAGTTAAAAAAAGAACTCTACGAAATAATTTCAACACATACCGGACAGAATTATAAAAAAGTTTGGAAAGATTCGGATAGGGATTATTGGATGACAGCCGAAGAGGCCAAAGAATATGGAATGATTGATGAAGTTCTCGTTAAAAATAAAAAATAGTCCTGAGAAAATAATAACTCCGTAATAGTATTAGTAATCTTTTACAATCAGGATCAATTAAAAATAAATTTTATGCCACGAAATATCGAAAAATGTTCGTTTTGCGGAAGATTAAAAAAGGATACAAGAGTCCTTATCGCCGGCCTTGATGCCCATATTTGCGATAATTGTGTTGAGCAAGCAAAAATAATTGTTAATGAAGAATTGGCATCAAAAGGAGGACAGCAGTTCTCTGACATTAAATTGCTTAAACCAAGTGAAATAAAAAAACATTTAGATCAATACGTTATTGGCCAAGAAGAAGCAAAAAGGGTTTTGTCGGTTGCGGTTTATAATCATTTTAAAAGAATCACCCAACCTCAAAAAAAAGATGATGATGTTGAAATTGAAAAATCGAATATTATTATAGTAGGTGAAACAGGAACCGGAAAAACACTTCTTGCCCGAACAATTGCAAAAATTCTAAAAGTTCCATTTTGTATAGCCGATGCAACAGTTTTAACTGAAGCCGGATATGTGGGCGAAGATGTTGAAAGTATTTTATCAAGATTGTTGCAGGTTGCTGATTATAACGTACAAGCTGCCGAAAAAGGAATAATTTTTATTGATGAAATTGATAAAATTGCTCGAAAAAGCGATAATCCGTCCATTACCCGCGATGTCAGCGGTGAAGGAGTTCAGCAAGCATTATTGAAGCTTCTCGAAGGTGCCATCGTTAATGTTCCTCCACAAGGCGGACGTAAGCATCCTGAACAAAAAATGATTCAAATTGATACTAAAAATATTCTATTTATTTCGGGAGGTGCTTTTGATGGAATTGATAAAATAATTGGATCAAGAATGCAAACCAATATCATCGGATATAATTTTGATAAGAAAAAAGAAAAAATTGACAGAGAAAATTTATTACAATATATTTCGCCAACCGATCTGAAAAAATTCGGCTTAATACCGGAAATTGTTGGCCGCCTGCCGGTTGTTTCTTACTTGCATCCCCTCGAAAGAAAAACCCTTATCAGAATACTAACCGAACCTAAAAATTCATTAGTCAGACAATTTACAAGATTATTTGAAATGGATGGTATTGCTCTTACAATTGATAGGAACGTTCTTGAATTTATTGTTGACAAATCAATTGAATTCAGACTTGGTGCTCGAGGTTTGCGATCAATCATAGAAGTCATTCTAACAGATGCAATGTTTGAATTGCCATCTGATAAAAAAGTTAAAAGTCTTAAACTTAGTCTTTCTTACGCAAGAAGTAAGTTTGAAAAAGCAAATATTGCAAAACTAAAAGTTGCATAAATTCAGGCTCATTTTATATTTACACAATAAAACATAAGCTTTTTCATTATTTTTGTATTGATAAGTTTCAATATTTAAATGAAAAAGTTAGCTCTAATATTATTTTTACTGTTCTTAATTCCATTTTCAAATTCTGCCCAAGAAAATAAGAGAATAGTAGTATATGCGAAAGTAGTTGACGGCGATACAATCCCAATCATACCTCTCCCCGAGGTAACTGTGTATTCATTCAAGGTTTTTAAAAACAAAAGAGAGGCAAGAAGAATAACACGATTAATGAGAAATGTTAGGAAAGTTTATCCTTATGCCAAACTTGCCGGAATAAAGTTAAATGAATATGGTGAAATATTAGAGGAAGCAAAGAATGATAGAGAAAGAAGAAAAATAATGAAAATGGCCGAAAAAGAAATTAAAGCTGAGTTTGGAGATGATTTACGCAAACTAACTTTTTCACAGGGCAAAATACTAATAAAACTTATTGATAGAGAAACCGGAACATCTTCATTTAAATTGGTTCAGGAATTAAGAGGAAAATTTGTTGCCTTTTTTTGGCAAACCTTTGCACGGCTTTTTGGTTATAATTTAAAAGTTGAATATGACCCGGAAGGAGAAGACAGAGCCATTGAAACTATTGTTCTTATGATTGAAAATGGTGCACTATAATTTGTGTTGTCCAAAATATTGGGTTTTATAACAAATGGGTATTAATCAGGTTGGCTTAAGATTAAAATATTATGGGAAAAACAATTGCCGAAAATTTTAAAAATCAGCAATTGAAAGTTGGAATACCCCCACAGGCACTCTCCGATTGTTGGAAAGCTAAATCCATTATTCCATTTATCCATTACTCCAAATACATTTTTGATAATTAGACTAATAAATTTAAATGAAGTGGATCATAGCCATCAGGTCTAATGAAAAAAAGGTGTCCATAATTTATGAACACCTTTTCAATTTTCTTAAAAAAGTTTTTACTCAACTATTTTTTTAAATTCATTAACATTTTCAAATTCAAGAAACTCTCTATCGGTTTTTGCTCGTTTTTTTAAAGCAGGTTTAGCTTCAAAGGCTTTAATAAGATATTTATACATTATCTCGGTGTTTTTAGTACGAGCTCCGGCAATTGCCATCAGATAATAGGTTTCGCCACATTTAGGTGCACAATTCAAAGTTTTTTCTGCTTTTTCATTTTCTCCGGCTAATAATTGTGCAAGGGCTAAATTATAATCACATTTTTCTTTGCTGAATAATGAAAGGGCTTTATCGTAATCGCCTTTTGTAATACTTAAAATCCCAAGATTATAATTTTCATTTTCACCCAATTTTTTCGCATCGTTAAAATGCTTTTCAGCAAGTGTATATTCGCCATTTTTGCAAGCAACAACACCGAGATTATTTTCAATCAATCCATTGTTTGATTTTATTTTTTTTGCTTTGTTTAAATACCCGGTTGCTTCATCAAGGTTTCCAAGTTTGATGTCAATTGCGGCTGCGTTATTATATGCTCTCCAACATTTTGGATAAATGGAAATTGCAGATTTGTAAATCTTTAATTTTGTTTTTAAATTATCAGTTAAAGTAGCTGAATATAAAAGTTCGTTAATTGCTAAAGAGTCAGGGTAAGTTGTGGATAAAGTTGAGATTTCCTCATCTGTTCGTTTTGGTTCAAAGCATGTAACAATAATTTTTGCTCTTCTAAGAGGAGGAAGGATTTCTTTTTCAAATTCAGGATAAATATTTATCATATTTCTGATTTCCTGTTCTCTTTTTAATTGATTTGATGAGTTAATTACATTAATAATAGTCCGCTTTTCTTTTAGATCAGAGTTTGCTACAGATTTTAGGAAACCATTCCAGTCTTCACCAAGTGCATTCATTTTAAGAGCTACATCGTTTTTAATATATTTTGCACAAACTTTTGAATCTTTTTCTTTTGCTAATTTCTTAACTCGTTTTTCAAATAAATTAAAAACAGTTTTTCCACGATTTTCACTTAATCCTTCATTAAATCTTTCTTCACCTTCGGGTGAGGCATAAGCATCAATAGTAATATCTTTAATTTTCCAACCTTTTCTAAGGAAATCATCTAAGCTAACAAAATTGTTTTTTGTTTTATTTTCTTTGTTTAGAGGTAGATTCCAGTTAAGGTTATATCTATTTACGGCAAAATACATAGTAGCAGATTCGCTTATTAGTGTTTCTTTTTCATAAGCGTCTTTTGCTAACATTATGTTTTCGTTATTCATAATCCTTTCAGAGGTATAAATCACACCATCAGCTATTTTGATCTCACCAAATTCGGCAAATTTTGATTTTTGTTTTATTTCTTCTCTTTTAGAATCAATTTTTACTTTATCTTTGACTATATAAGCAATTGGGTCAACAACCAACTCCGATACAATCATCTCCGAATCATACTCAATTGATCCTTTATATGAAAATGTACCACCGGTTTTTGAATTAATTACAATTCCATCACCAACAACATTTTCGCCTTGTAAAGTTAAGGGGCTAAGAAGAACATAATTATCTTCATAAGTTAAGGCAGGCATGAATAGAACTGCTGCTTTTTTGTTGAAATAATTTTCGGGGATAATTCCTTTTATTGAAAATTCAATTATTCCACCATTTGTTTCAAGTACTTTTGGAGTTACTTCGTATTTAATACGGTCTTTATGTTTAACCATTTTGCTTAAACTGTTACACCCTGCAAGAATTGTTGTAATCAATAAAAAAAGTGCAAATACTTTAAAGTTAGATTTTTTGTTCATTGTGATATTGTTTTTATTAATACTATGTTTTTTTATGCAAATATATTCTTTTTATAATAAAAAAGCCCCTAAAATTTAGGGGCTTTTTTTATACAATTCAATAATAAGTTTAATTAATTTACTAAACTTTGAAAATCAGGCTCATTTTCGTATTGTAAAAATTCCCTGTCATTTTTTGCTTGAATTTTATAAGCGTTATTAATCTTAATAGCCTTAACAAGGTTTTCATACATCAAAGAAGTATTTTCGGTTTTTGCCCCTACTATTGCTAACAAATAGAAAGTTTCAGCAGTTTTTGGTGCACATTTTAAAGCTTTTTCTGCTTGGTCGAAATCTTTATTTAAAAGATAAGTCAAGCCAATATTATATTTGCATTTAGTTTTACCAAATAATTTTATAGCTTCGTCATATTCACCTTTGGTAATCATAATAATTCCCAAATTATAGTTTTCATTTTCACCTAATTTTTGAGCTTTATTGAAATGATCTTCAGCTTTTGAATATTCCTTAAGTTTGCAATAAACAACACCAAGATTGTTTTCAATAATTCCACTATTTGGAGCTAATTTAATAGCTTTTTGAAGATAAACTTCAGCTTTTTCAATGTTTCCGAGCTCGGTTTCAGTTGCAGCGGCATCATTTAATGCTCTCCAGCATTTTGGATATAAAACGGAAGCAGATTTATAAATCCTGTTTTTTGCCCTAACGTCTTTTGTTAAAGTGGCAGAATATAATAACTCATTAATAGATAATGAATCCGGATAGGTTGTCGAAAGTTTTGCAATTTCTCCGTCTGTTCTTTTTGGTTCAAAACAATCAACTGTTATATTTGCCCGTCTTAATGGAGGTAGAATTGTTTCTTCAATTTCAGGATAAATTAATATCATATTTCTAATTTCCTGCTCTCTTTTTTCGGGAGAAGCTGATTTTATGACATTAAGAATTATTTTTTTATCTGCAATAGAAGATTTTTGCAAATCCATTAAAAACCCTTTCCAGTCAGGTCCATGGAAGTTAACCATATAATCAATGTCTTTCTTCGAGTCTTTTATTGCTAATAATGATTTCTTTGCCCTAATAAGTTTTTTAATAGTTTTCTGCATATAGTCGGTAGCTGTTTTTGCTCTATTTTCAGAAAGGCCTTCGTTGAAAGTTTCTTCACCTTCCGGCGAAGCCCAACCATCAATCTTAATATTTTCAATTTTCCAGCCTTTTTCAATGAAATCAGCAACACCTTTTAATTTATCTTTCGATTCGGTTGCTTTGTTAAGTGGAAGGTTCCAGTTCAAATAATACTTATTTACAGGAAAAAATATTTCAGCTTTCTCAGTAACTATTGTAACTTTTTCATATTTGTGTGGTGAGACAATTATGTTTTCATCATTAGCAATTCTTTTTGCAGTGTAAATAACTCCATCTGCCAATTTTCTTTCGCCTAATTCGACAAAAGTTTCTCTTATTTTAATATCTTGGCCATTTTTATGAATGGTTTCTTTAACGATATATGCAATAGGTGTAACACTAAGTTCTGATTTGTTCATTCCCGGCACATAGTCAATTACATCAGTATAAGTAAAGTTGCCGCCTTCATTATAATTTATTACAATTCCGTCACCAATAACCTCTTCACCCTGCAAAGTAATCGGTTCGAGTATTGTTTCACCTCCTTCATAAGTTAATACAGGTGTGAATAAAATTGCCGCTTTTTTGTTGAAATATTTTTCCGGAATATTTCCTTTAATTGTAACTTCAACTTTATCACCATTTTCTTCAAGAATTGTTGGTGTGGTTTCAAAAGTTACGTTCTCATATTCTTTTAACATTTTATTTAAACCTGAGATGAAATTGAACTTATATGTAAGTCCTGCTGAAGTATAGCCATACAAATCGTACCTTGATTTACCTTCAACTCCATCAAGTATATCGGTGTTTATTCCATGAATAGAAGTTTCAAGATTCACTGCAAATTTATCGTTTAATCGGATTTCAAGGCCGGTGCCAATAGGTATCACACCTTCAAGCTCACGTTTACCGAGGCCTACTCCATTATATCCAACTCTATTAATTACTTTTCCTTTTTGTTTGGTTTCACCTCTAAAATTTGAAAGGCCAATCCCTAAAAAACCATAGATTGAAAACAATCTTTCAGGTTTATATTTAAAAAACCAATTGCTAAAATTCACGGTTCCATGCGCATTAAACTCTATTACTTTTGCTTCAAAACTTAGATATGCCGGAGCGCCACCCTTGTATTTATCTTTTTTACTTTTAATTGTTCCTGCAAGAAACTGTCCTCTTAAACCTAATACAGGACTAAACTGACGGCCTAATATTAGACCATATCCCCATGCAGTTCCATGAGCCATTTGGCTAAAAGGATCACCTTTTTCAGCTACATCTCCATAATATTGCATAGCACCTACATTACCATTAATTAACCAATGAGGTTCAAATTTCACTTCAGGTTTACTTACTTTTGTGTTTTCAGTTTTTTCCGTTTGACCATAAAATAGAAACGGAATCAATGCAAATAATAATATTAAAAATGCTTTTGGGCTTAAGTAGTTGTTTTTCATAACAAAAATCTTTATGGGTTATTAAATGTTTTTTTCAATTTTATAATGATATAATTCAACTCAAATTTAGTAAATTATTTACAAAAGTAACATATTCTTTTATTTTTTCAAAAAAAATAAATTATTTTTTTAATATTTTTTTCAAAAGTTAATTCTCTAAAAATAAATATAAAAAATATTTAAATTAAGAATAGTTTCGTTGGAGTTTTAAGTAGGTGAAAAACAGGTTTTAGCAATGTGTTTATTTTTATTTTCCGGATATAATTTCTTGAAGAAATCCCAGATAACAATACCTGCACTCACTGAGATATTTAAGGAATGTTTTGTTCCAAATTGCGGAATTTCAATGCAATTATCTGATAATTCAATAATTTTATCTCCAACTCCTTTGACTTCGTTACCGAAAACAAGAGCTATTTTTTTGCCAATCTCAGGAGAAAAAGTGTCAAGTTTGCAACTTTCATCAACCTGCTCAATTGAATAAATTAAATATCCTTGATTTTTTAATTGTTTTATTGAATCAATGGTGTTTTGAAAATATTCCCACTCTACTGAATTTGTTGAGCCCAAGGCTGTTTTCTGAATATCTTTGTTAGGTGGTGTTGAAGTAATTCCGCATAAATGTATGTAGTTAATTCGAAAAGCATCGGCAGTTCGGAAAAGCGAACCAATATTATTTGAGCTTCTAATGTTATCTAAAACAATAACAATGGGTAATTTTTCAGCAATTTTATATTCTTCAACACTTATTCTTTTTAATTCGGAATTACTTAATTTTCTCATATAAGAATCATATAATAAAAATAATTTGCAAAAATAAGAATGATTATAAATGTATAAAGATTATTTTCGGAATATCTTACCTTTGCTCGAAAATATAAATTTTAATTGAATTGATAAAAAAGAAAGAAATAACAATTACCCCTTTAATGAAGCAATATAATTCAATTAAGGCAAAATATCCGGATGCTTTATTGCTTTTTAGAGTTGGTGATTTTTATGAAACTTTTGGGAAAGATGCAATAAAAACTTCAAAAATTTTAGGAATTGTTCTGACACGAAGAGCAAATGGTGCAGCTTCTTATATTGAATTGGCGGGTTTTCCACATCATGCTATTGACACCTATTTACCAAAACTTGTTAAAGCTGGACAAAGAGTAGCGATTTGCGATCAATTAGAAGACCCTAAGTTAACAAAAAAAATCGTTAAACGAGGAGTTACTGAGCTTGTTACACCTGGAGTTTCATATAATGATAAAGTTCTTGAACAAAATAACAATAATTTTTTATCAAGTGTTCATCTTGAGGACAAAAACTCAGGCATTTCGTTTTTGGATATTTCAACAGGTGAATTTTTTGTTGCTCAAGGAACTTTTGAATATATTGATAAACTTTTGCAAAGTTTTAATCCGAGCGAAGTAATTATTCAAAAAAGCAAGCAAAAGAAATTTATTGAAATGTTTGGTAATAAGTTTTATATCAATACATTTGATGATTGGGTGTTCACTTTCGATTTTGCTAATGAGCTTTTATTAAAACATTTTGAAACAAATTCATTAAAAGGTTTTGGTGTTGAAAATCTAAATAAAGCTATAATTGCAGCTGGCGCTTCCCTCCATTATCTTGCCGAAACTCAGCATGATAGAACTCAGCATATATGCAAGCTATCAAGAATTGAAGAAGATAATTATGTTTGGCTTGATAAGTTTACAATTAGGAATCTTGAGCTTCTGAATTCGCCAAACGAAAATGCAAAAACTTTACTTGATGTTATCGACTGCACAATTTCACCAATGGGTTCTCGCTTGATAAAACGTTGGATAGCTCTACCATTAAAAGAAAAGCAACTAATAGAAGAAAGATTAAATATAACGGAATTTTTTATCAATAATCAGGATTTGACCGATGCTTTTTCCAAGTTTTTCAAGCAAATAGGAGATTTAGAACGCCTTATTTCAAAGGTAGCTGTTGGGAAAGTAAATCCACGAGAGCTTGTTCATATCAAAACTGCTTTGTTTGCAATCGAAGATGTAAAAAAGTTATGCAATAACGCAGAGATTTCTGCTTTGAAGAAAATAGGAGAGCAACTAAACTTTTGTAAGCTAATTCGTGAACGAATTGAAAAAGAAATAAATCCCGATACTCCTGTTTTAGTTAATAAAGGTAATGTGGTGGCTGAAGGTGTTTCGGCTGAATTGGATGATTTAAGAAAAATTGCATTTTCAGGGAAAGATTATTTGATTAAAATTCAACAACGCGAGATTGAAAAAACAGGAATTTCATCATTGAAAGTTAGTTATAATAATGTTTTTGGCTATTATTTAGAAGTAACTAATATTCATAAAGATAAGGTTCCCGACGAATGGTTGAGAAAACAAACCCTCGTAAATTCGGAACGTTACATTACGGAAGAATTAAAAGAATATGAACAAAAAATTCTTGGGGCTGAAGAAAAAATCCATGCTTTAGAGATAAAATTATTCAATAATCTTGTGCTTTCTGTGGCTGATTATATTCGTCCTATCCAATTAAATTCTTCATTAATTGCACATTTAGATTGTCTTATATCTTTTGCAATTGTTTCTAAAAAAAACAACTATCACCGTCCAAAAATTAACGAATCATTTGTTTTAGACATCAGGGAAGGCCGTCATCCTGTAATTGAAGAACATTTACCTATTGATGAGGAATATATTTCTAATAATATTTATCTTGATAATGATGATCAACAAATTATAATAATTACTGGGCCGAATATGTCAGGTAAATCAGCGCTGCTGCGTCAAACTGCATTAATTGTCCTAATGGCACAAATTGGATGTTTTGTGCCTGCTCAATCTGCTGATATTGGAATTGTTGATAAAATTTTTACAAGAGTTGGAGCTACTGATAATATTTCATCTGGTGAATCTACTTTTATGGTTGAAATGAATGAAACCGCCAGTATTTTAAATAATATTTCGAATCGAAGCCTTATTTTGCTTGATGAAATTGGAAGGGGTACAAGCACTTACGATGGAATATCAATTGCTTGGGCAATTTCTGAATTTCTCCACGAACATCCGTTATATAAAGCAAAAGTTCTTTTTGCCACACATTATCATGAGCTTAATGAAATGGCTTCAACAAAGAAAAGAATAAAAAATTATCATATTTCAATAAAAGAAATAAATAATAAAATTATTTTTCTCAGAAAATTATTGAAAGGTGGTAGTGAGCATAGTTTTGGAATTCATGTTGCAAAATTGGCAGGTATGCCTTCGAGTATAATAAATAGGGCGAATGATCTTCTATGGCAACTTGAGAAATCGCATAGCAGCAATGAGTTATCTAAGAAATCAAAGATGAATAAGCTCTGGGGGGAAAAATCCGATAAATATCAGTTAAGTTTTATTCAGCTTGATGATCCTTTATTAGAACAAATTAAAGACGATATATTAAACATTGATATTGATACTTTAACACCTGTTGAGGCTCTAATGAAACTTAATGGGATAAAAAATTTATTAAAAAAATAAGGAGAATAAAAAAAAATAATATCTTTGCAGCCTGAAAATTGAAAAACGCGAAAGTAGCTCAGCTGGTAGAGCACGACCTTGCCAAGGTCGGGGTCGCGGGTCCGAATCCCGTCTTTCGCTCAAAGTCCCGAAAATGTCGGGATTTTTATTTGAAATGTTGCCCGGGTGGTGGAATTGGTAGACACGTTGGACTTAAAATCCAATGATCATCGCGATCGTGCGGGTTCAAGTCCCGCCCCGGGTACA
>JAEINX010000028.1 GCA_016342645.1 Bacteroidales bacterium
ATGAGGTGCTGAACAAAAAATCGTATCAGCCTGAATACCTGCTTTATGTTGCTTGGATGTGTTTAATTAGAGTTATACCCAAGATTAAAACAATAGGCTGCTAATTGAATGCCATTTAAAAAAAACAAAAAACCGGATAAAATTTCAAACATTCTATCCGGTAAAAAAAAACATCACTTGATAAATAGTGAAAGAAGTATTTTTTACATAATTAAGTTACATGAGTAAATATTTAGCATTAAATGTTTCTTATTAGAAATTCTCTTAACATCCTGATCTGATTCCTTTTCCTCTTTTAAGCTAACCTCATTGATTTCTCTTTTAAGACCACTCGTTGTCATTATCCACGTTTTTCCCGGTAAATTGTAGGGATAATAATTTCTGTGATAATCAATTATCTCATCCATATCATAACTTAAATGAATTTTTTTCCCAATTGGGATTAACAATTCGATTCTTAAATATTGATCTCTCCAATTCACATAATCGGGTAATTCGAAATACGAATCAAATGTTAGCAAACTATCGTTTTGGTTAATATTATAAATTGTTTTCCCTGCAAGTTTTTTGGCTGCATTTCGTGATTTACCTCTTGCATACGAATAAATTATCATCTGATATTGATCCGTATCGCTTTCTTCAAATCTTAACATAGGCTCACGGTAGAATTTCCCATCTTCGGTAATAATTATACCATCATCACAAATAACAGTATAATCGTTTTCATAGTAATTATTATATCCTCTGTTTTGTTTTACATCAAGATATAAAATATCCGACTTTGGTTGCTCAATCATGTATTCTTTTGTTGAATAATCCTGATATCTGAAATCTTTTACAATTTTAAAGGCAAAATATGCTGTAATTATTAATCCCGCTATCCAAATATTAAATGCTGTAAAACCTATATATTTTATCTTGTCGATATTAAAAATTAATCTTACGGCACTATATAACAGCATAATTAATGGAACTCCTATTAAGAAGAAAAGTCCGACTTTAAGTAAACCAATGTTAGCTATACCTCCAAGAAATCTGTCGGCAAATATTGGGAATTGGCCAATAAAAATATCAGAATGCTCGTTAACACCAAACCCACCCCAACCAAAAATGGAAGCAAGAAATGCTATAAAAAGAGAGATACCAACAAAAAACAAAATAATCCCTATAAAAATAATAATTGCTTTAAAGAAATATTTAAAAATATTACCAAAAGCAATTAATACGTGATCATAACCCGGTTTATATTGCGTACTTTTTTTTTTGTAGGTGGTTTTAGCTTGGTTAGTCAAGTCGTTGATCTTGTCTTTTAGATTATTAACTTCATCCCCAATGGATTTTTCTATATTGGAAATATTTACCTTTTCGCCTCTCATTTCAAGTCGTTCGGCTGTTGTTCTTGCCTCGGGAATTGCAATCCACAAGATCAGGTAAAGGAAAAACCCGAATCCTGAGAACAAGGCGATAATAAATCCTATTCGAAACCAAATAGGATCGGTATGAAAATATGCAGCAATACCGCTACAAATACCGGCAATCACACTATCTTCTGTATCTCTGTATAGGCGTTTTACAGGCCGTGCCTGATAATAATATGGTTCTTCTTTTTTTTCCTGCTCATCTTCTTCATCAAACTCAAACGGTTGTCCCATAATTGAGATCACGTGTTTGATATCTTCGATATTTATTACTTGTTTACTATCTGTAATTTTTTCCTGTAGAATCTCGGCGATTCTACTTTCGATATCATTAATAATTTCTTCTTTTCCGTCAGCTTTTGAAAAATGGCTCTTAACGCTGTTTATATAATTGTTTAATCTTTCGTAAGCGTCTTCGTCGATGTGAAATATTATTCCACTAACATTGATTGTGAATGTTTTTTTCATCTTATATCTTATTGATTTGTTTTTACTTCAGAATTTTCTTTAACGGTTATATTATTTACTGCTTCAACAAGTTCCTGCCAGTTCATATTAAGTTCCTCAAGAACTTTTTTCCCTATTTCGGTTATTTGATAATATTTTCGTGGCGGCCCCGATTTCGACTCCTCCCAGCGATAACTTAGAAAGCCTTCGTTTTTCAGCCTTGTCAGCAACGGATACAATGTCCCCTCGACCACTATCAATTTCGATTCTTTTAATTTATTGATAATATCTGAAGCATAAACATCGCTTTCTGATATTATTGAAAGGATACAAAGCTCGAGTACTCCTTTCCTCATCTGTGCTTTTGTTTTTTCTAAATTCATATGGCAAATATAAACCATTTTTAGTACCATGCAACACATAGTACTAATTATTTTTAATTATTGTTTATAACAAGATACTATAATAATTATATTATTAAGAAAATGAGTGTAATAAGTAGTGAAAAAAAAATTAAAAAATTTCAATTTTTTTTCATTTTTTGCTATTTTTGGGTGAAAATACCCTGTATTTTTTGAATTTTTATCGAAAAAAATTGAGTGAAAACGTCATGTTTTTCTTAAAAACTGAAAAAAGGGGAGGAGATTTTGTATTGAAGTATTTTAAACGTGGAGTGGTAAATTGTTTAGTTTATTTTTAAACGTGTTACCAATTCAATAATATCAGCTTTTATAAGCTCCCAATATCTGCCTTTAATACAAATTGGGTCAATCTCATTATCAGCTTGTTCAAAGTTGGTTATTCCTTTATATACTTCTTCAACATCAATGTATTGATATTTTTGTTTGAAAAAATCAATTAATTCTGAAAGAGAAAAATGTTCTAATAATTCGATTAAATCCCAAAAATCTTTTTTTCGCCCGCTTCGTGAAATAACTTCTAATTTCATTGCAGCTATTTCTCTAATATCTGCTATTCGTATATTATCTTTCATAACAATTGGGAAAACAAAGTTATCGGTATAGAATAAGTCAAGCTTTATGGGTTTTTCACATTCATCACCGATATAATACATCTTGCCAAAACCAATGTTATGTTCAGTCCCGGTTTCAACAAAAAGAAACTCCTTTTTTAGTTTCTCGCCAATAGCACTAAAGTCAATAGATCCAAATTGAGCATCTGTAAATAAATCAATATCGACAGAGATTCTATGGCTGAGTTGCAAACTTAATGCTGTTCCTCCAACAAGTCGGAAAGCTTCCAATTCAGAAAATTGCATTATTTTTTTTAGAGCTAAATATATGCTGTCTGATATTGTTTGTATGTGGAGTTTTGAAGACATTTAAATTCCTTTCTATTTATTTCTAAAAATTCCATAGCATTTTCTATGGCAATAAAAAGCAATGATTTAGCACTTTTTATTTCTTGTGAAACTTCTTCTTTTCCATAAAAATCAATAATATTTTGTATCTCTTTTTTATTTCCTCTTTCAAATACACGGGTAATTACAAAACTTTTATTGCGTTCATAGTCTATATTTTCGAAGTTTATATCCCAAAAAAGCGAGGAACGCAGGCTTAAATTTATGTGTTTAATTTGCTTTTTTTGTTCTTGTTTTAAAGCATAATAGGTTTGAAGCAAAATGAAATATTCTTCACTGATATCAAAAAAACTTCCCAAACGAATTGATAATGCAGGATTTATGCCGCGACGTGTTTTGGCAATATCTGTAATGATACCGCTGGAAATGCCTAATTCACCGGCAAGTTGAGATTTCCTGATTTTTCGTTTCTTCAATTCACGTTCTAAAATTATTCCCGGATGTATTCCTTTAACTATATTAATATCTGGTAACATAATTATTTATTTATTTTACAAAGGTAAAAAAAATACCTTAATTATACTCAAAAATGAGTATTTTATTTTTGGTCATAAATTACTGCTACAAATTATCAGGATAAAACTTCTATCTACAAACTATTTTACGGATTATATACCTTTAAACTTTTCTCAAGAATTTTCATTATCGTTTCCCTAAATCCTACAGGCGACAATACCTCAACATTATCCTTCCAGCTAAGAATAATTCCAATAAACTCCCAATTGATTGCAATGTGATAACTAAATTCATGCATATCTCCTTCTTCCTTTATCAGTTTTTGAGTATGGTGGATAGGTTGCGTTAGAATATAATTACCACTATTATTTTTAAATCGTAGAATAATTTCCTCGGGTTCACTTTCAGGTACATTGATCCCAATAAACTTTTCGAAATAAATATCAGGATTAAAATGCTTATAAGTAAATTCTTTGTGTAGTTCTTTTTCAATTTTAAGTATTCTTTCAAGGCCAAAAGTCCGCATTGCCTCTCTTTCTTCGCAATATCCTGCCAAGTACCATCGACCTGTATATTCTTTAAGATAAAAAGGATGAATAGTGAACTCAAGTATTTTGTCCCGAAAAAAAGATTTATGCCGGATTTTGATAACTTGCTTGTCCCTAATATAAGGAATTAACTTGTCGATAAATTCCAGCCCGGAGGTTGTGGGGTTTTTCTCAAATTCAATGAAATCCAGAGCTTTTCCTTTCGGCTGAAGTTTTTTATAATTGATCAATCGTACTACCTTGTCGATAGTTCCACTAAAATCATTGAATGAAGTAACCTTTTTATACTGCTTTAACAAGCTTGCAGCCAGCCTGAGTTTTTGAATATCCTCATCAGCAAAAGGCAAATTGTCGATAGAAAAATCCGGTTCACTGTAAATATATCCACGACGATAGTGATCGTATTGTATTGGTGCAAAATAGCCAAGCCCTCTATCATAACGCATGGCCGCAAGGTCGTTTTCTATTGTTCGCAAACTAATCGCTTTATCCAATCTATCACTACAAGCCTCAGCCATTTGTTTTTTTGTAGCGATTTTACCTTTTGTAAGTATTTGGTTAATAACAATATATCTAATTAATGAATTTTTATTTTCCGGCATTATAGATTATTTAGAGTTCACAAATACATGGTGTACTTCGGACTTAATTTTGCAAAAACAAAAATAATAAATTCTATGAATTTAGCTGATCATATAGAAAAAATTGCCAAAAAATCTGAAGATTCTCACATGGCATTTGCAAAGATGAAGGGCTTATCATCTAATATCAACCAACTGAAAAATTTTCTGAATTGTTCACAAGAACAGGCATTTATTTTTGCTTTGATCTTTTATCTCACACTTGAAAATGGTGAAACCGATTATAATGAAATAGCAAAGCATCTTGATATACCTGCCATGCGTCTGCTAAAATATAAGAATGATATTGAGTGGCTTGTAAAAAGCCGTCTGTTACGACAGGAGAATAATAATACAATGTTCAAAGCCCGTGGAATTTCCTTTTATGTACCTTCACATGTTATTGATGGCTTGCTAAAAAATCGAAAATCTTTTAGTATGGTAAAGATCAAAGATTGCTACGACTTTATTATTCGGGTAATTGAAATGATAGAGGTTGCAAAGGATGATTCAGGAAGTATTGAGATTCTCAAAGAGGATTTTATGAACTTATGTCACGAAAACGATGAACTCAATATTGCCAAAAAACTTATTAACTCAAGTATTCCCGAACATGAAATTATGATATTGATTTTTGTTACTTATAAGTTGATGGATGGGGAAGTTGATATTTCACTCTCTGAGGCATCCGAATTTATGGAAAGTGTAAAATCGTTGAAACTCAAAGTTAGACGTAGTTTTTTGAATGGGCAAAATAGGCTTATTAAACGTGGATTCATTGAAACCAAATCAGGATTCTTTAGAAGCGATAATGAATTGAATGTAACCGAAAAAGGACTTCAATTCCTTTTAGGTGAAGAAGCTGAAAAATTAATAATCCAATCCGATAAAAATAAAAACGAAATAAATTTTGAAAAAATAGCAAGCGTAAAATTGTATCTTAATGCTAATGAGAAAAAGCAGCTTAACACTCTTGAGGGCATTTTTGAAACAAAAAAATTTGATAAAATCACACAAAGAATGAAAAATAATCAAATGAAAGCAGGATTTACTGTATTATTTTACGGAAGCCCGGGTACAGGAAAAACCGAGAGTGTTTATCAACTGGCACGTAAAACAGGACGCAGTATAATACCAGTGGAAATCAGCAAAACAAAAAGTATGTGGTTTGGTGAGTCAGAGAAATTAATTAAAAAAGTATTTGAAAATTATAGAAAAATAAGAGAATCAAAAAAACTATTCCCAATCTTGCTTTTTAATGAAGCCGATGGAATTTTCAATAAGCGAACCAAAAATGTTGACTCACCGGTATCACAAACACTTAATGCCATACAAAACATCATATTACAAGAAATGGAAGATTTTGAAGGCATTATGGTAGCAACTACCAATTTAACAGATAATCTCGACAAAGCTTTTGAACGCCGTTTCCTTTATAAAGTAAAATTTGAAATTCCCGAACATATTACAAGAACCAAAATTATGATGGATAAACTTCCTTTTTTAAAAAGTGAAAACGTAAGTACTCTCTGTGAAAAATATTCTCTAAGCGGTGGACAGATAGCAAACATCGCAAAAAAATGTAATATTCATGAATTACTGAATGGCAGGATTCCTAAAACAATAGAAATTGAACAATTTTGCAGAGATGAACAAGGGTTCCATGATAGAAAAAAACTTGGATTTTAATAAAATATCCTATCAACTTGATAAAAAAATTCTAATGATGAAATTTATCGTATATATTTACAAAAATAAAAATCTAAATTAATGAAAAAGAAAATACTATACATTGACATGGATAATGTTTTAGTTGATTTCCAAAGCGGTATCGACCAGCTTTCGGAAAAAACTAAAATAATTTACAAAGGACACTTTGATGATGTTCCCGGAATTTTCAAACTAATGAAACCTATGCCCCGAGCAATTGAAGCCTTCAAAAGTTTAAGCGAAAAGTTTGAAACTTATATTCTTTCAACAGCTCCCTGGAACAATTCTACAGCATGGAGCGATAAACTTGAATGGGTGAAAAAATATCTTGGCGAAATGGCAAACAGGCGGCTTATTCTTTCTCACTATAAAAATTTATTATGCGGTGATTTCATAGTGGATGACAGGGATAAAAGAGGAGTGAAGGAATTTATGGGCGAACATATACATTTTGCCACCAAAAAATTTCCTGATTGGAATAAAGTTGTAGATTATCTGATAAATAGACACCAAGACTTAAATAAGCAATCAAAATAATATGAATAGAAAATTTGATAACGTACAGATTGATGAGGACACAATTATTTTATTTGAACGAATACATCATATAGGAAAATTTGAAGTACTATATCAAATATGGCAACAAGGAATCTATAAGGCTGACAGTATTATTTTTTGCAATAAAGATGTTGAAAAAATGACCGAAGAAGAAATTATTGACATGGTAAAAAATGATACAGTTTATAAAGACGGTTCAAGTGTTTCATTTGTACGCAGCAAAAGCGGTTATACTTTTGTAAACTTTAATTTTCAGGAAAATGAGCCTGACTTTCCAATGCCTGAAAAGAGCTATAAAAAGCATTGAACTCCCGTATGAAAGTTGATAACAAAAACAGGAAAACCAAAATTTAAGACCCTGATCATTAAAAACACAATAAACACTAAAAGAATTTAAAATCCATAGAATTAACTTATTTATAAAAACTTATATTATGATATCTTACAAAAACCTGAAAAATTTTATGGACATCACAACCGAAAAGCAGAATGAAGCTTTTGAAACCTGCAACACAAAAAATGAAGAGTTGGCTGTTATTGCCTTTGTACTTTCTCAACGTCTTGATATGCTTGAGGAAATCGCCGAAGGCATCCGACATTCCGATTGTGAAAAATGTTTTGAATTGATTAGACAAAAACTTTTTGAATAGGCAAAGGTGCTTACGGTTAGGGTTTGAGGATTTTTTGGTGTTTTTTGAAAAGGCTTGTTTTGGGTTAGGTACTGAATGATAAAGGGAATTTAATTTGATAAGAAAAACATTTCTGATTATTAATTGTCTATTAATTTAAATATGTTTTTATTAGTTATAAACCAGTAAATGGAGACTGTTATGTACAAAAACGAATATAGAATCAGGAGTAATTTGGGAATTATCAGTTTTATTCACTAACCGATTAATCATAATCTAAATGTTACTTATAGTTTTTGATTTTCAATGTAATTACAAAAGTTTTCAGCATTCCTTTTAATTTTAAAAATTTTTCCATTTTCTTGTTTTTCGAGATAGAACTTTCCGCTTCCAATTAACCAGAATAGTTTATCAACATTGTAAGGTGTTACCTCATTACTTTCTGCTATTCTTTCAATTGCTTTCAGAATTTCATAGTCTCTATTAGAATTACTCAATCCGGTTGTATGAAAAATTTTTTTAATCCATGTATCTGGTTTACCAAATTTATAATACCCAGATTCTTTTAAAAATCACATGCTAACGCTAATCCAAAACCATTTATCTCTTCTTTTAATAATAGAGGTAATGCTTTTCTTGCTCTGTTGTCTTTGTGAAAAAATCGAACAAAATTATCAAAATCTCTAAAATTATCGAATTGTGAAAGGAATTTTGCACCAGACAAAATAGTTGTTGAATATTGAAACCAAAGTCCTCTCTTGTCTAAATTAATTTTTAAATCAAAAATTCTTACTAAGTCCTCAAGTATTTTCTCTGGAGTACTATATTTCTTTAGGACAAGAAAAACGTCAAAATCAAAAAGAACTTTCTCCAAATTTCTTATTTCTCCATTTAAAGGGGATGTAATAACATTCCACATTAAACTTCTATTTGCTCCTGATTCAAGTAATCTTAAATATACTTCTTTCAAATCATTAAATTTAATTTTGGGCTCTAAATGTCTAAAAAGTAAATCTTCATTTTTTCCTTTTTCTTTCAATCGTTCAATTAAAAATTTTTTTCCTATTGAGTAAATTTTTATGTCTTTGTTTCTTTCCATCTTATTTTATTTTAAGCTTTTTTTACATTCATTTAATATTATATCCCAATTTTCTTTAAATATTTCTATTTCTTTAGGTTTAACTCCACAACCTTTATAAGGATTTCCTTGTTTGTTGATCTCATCCGATAAAATGAGAATATTATTTTCTATTACTGTTTTCCTATCTGGATGTTTTTCATTATAGCTTTTCTCTTTTTTTCTAACAAAATCACCCCAGTCTTTTTCACTTAAAATATAGAAATCTGGTCTTTGTGTTTCATTCAAATCCTTAAAATCAACAAATACAATAAATGAATCTTTCTGATAAATTCCTTTACAATTCGGCCATTCATTTCCTTATTTACATTTTACTTCAATTTTTAATAATTTATCATTCTCTTCCGAAAATATTAATAAGTCTGTTCGCTTCTGATTTCCAAGTGTCAATTGTGCATAAATATTTCTTTTACCCAATTCAGCTGCCACATAGTATTCTCCACTTACTCCTAAAATTGATTTACGAATTTTCATTTTCTTTTATATTAATTAATAATATATATTTTTAACTAAGTAAATAATAAAATTTATTTTTCGTCAAAAAAACAAAAAAAATCTAAATATTAAAATAATATTTGTGATTTTTTCTATTGGTGGTTATTTAGAACTTCATTTAGTTCTATATCTATCTTTCAATACGTTTGATTAAATCATTAGTACTCAAAATATTTAAAAATCCTTTTTGTTTTAAACCATTGATTAATTTAAAATCTCCAGTCCATATGTCGTATCCCGTTTGAAGGGAAAGAGCAACAAATAATAAATCCTTTTTGTCAATATCCTGAACTATTTGATAGGCTTTTCCTTGGTTTTTAAAACTTATCAAATCGTCATCAATAAATTCAATTCTTTTACAGATTAAAAATAACAATTCGGTTAAATATTTATCAGAATATCCTGTTATTTTCAGGATTTTATTAAACTTATTCTGAAGCTCCTCAAACATAAAACTTGGAGATACAAGATTTGATTGTTCAAGTTTATTAAAAATTATGTCGGTAATAGTTCCTTTTGGAGTAATTAACCCTGAAATAATGATATTAGTATCAACGATTAAATTCACTTTTCAAACCTATGTTTATTTTTCTCCCACCATGATTGATTAATTTCTTCTGCAAGATTATCAGCGTTTTCCTGAGTTGCTTTACTTTTTGAAGTTATTTCCCGAAATCTGATATAATCTATGAAATTTTGTATCTCATTAATCTCAAATATATCCTCAGGGATACTAAATTTTATTTCGTTATTTTCTCTGACAATATTCATTTGTTTTAAATTTATACAAAGATAGTGAATTTTTCTCTCTAACAGTTTAAAACTAATAACAAAAAGAAATTATTTGTAAATTTGCTAAAAACATAAAAATGATTGCAATAGATTTATTATCAAAAACTTTTAACAAATGATGAATCTTCAAATTGAAAAACAACAGATTATCCGGCAATTAATAAATATTAAGGATGCCGAACTTCTAAAGAAGATTAAACTATTAATCAAACAGGATTTATCCGCAAACTCTCAACAAATGTCGATAGATGAGTTTTACGACAGAATTTCAACCTCTGATAAAGCCTGGTTTGAAGGTAAAATAATTTCCAACCAAGACATAAAAGAAGAAGTAAAATCATGGAAAGCCAAGCATTGAAAATTGTATGGACAGATCCGGCCAAAAACGACCTTTAGAAAATTTATTTAACATGCCCAAAAAACCCGTAATCTCAAAATCCTCTTTCATTAAAGGGAAACAATGTTTGAAGTCACTCTATTTACAGAAAAAAAATCCTGAATTGCAAGACCCAATCTCTGAAAGCCAACAAGCCATTTTTGATTGTGGCCAAAATGTGGGCGAACTTGCACAACAATTGTTTCCAGGTGGTGTTATGGCAGCTTTTGACTTACCTGAAGGGTTTATGAAAAGTATCCATAAAACCAGGGAATTGATTGAGCAGGGTAATTCAATCATTTATGAAGCCGGATTAATGCACGAAAACACACATTGTTTTGTTGATATCCTTGTGAAGAAAAATGGTAAATGGTTTATCTATGAAGTGAAAAGTTCCACAGGGATCAAAGATGTATATATTTATGATGCCGCCTTTCAATATTATGTGCTTAGTAATCTTGGTCTGGAAATTGAAGATATTTCAATTGTTTATATCAATAACCAGTATATCAGGCAAGGAAATATTGATATTAATCAGTTGTTCAACATTGAGTCAGTTTTTGACCGGATAATTGAAATTCAAGCGACAGTGAAAAATTTACTTTCAAATCAAGTTGAAGCTTTGCAAAAACCTGATGCACCCAATATTGATATTGGCAAACACTGCTCCGATCCTTATGATTGTAATTTTAAGGGACATTGCTGGAAGGATGTTCCGGATTATTCGGTGTTTAACATTTCCAGATTAAGAGCAGAGAAAAAATTTGATCTTTACAACGATGGCATTTTAAACACAACTGATGTCCCTGATGAATATCCGTTAAATACTAATCAATTGCTTCAGGTGCATGCAGATAAAACCGGTGAGGCTATCATTAACAAACCGGCTATCAGGGAGTTTGTAAACAAACTCAACTATCCACTGTATTTTCTCGATTTTGAAACCTTCAACCCGGCAGTTCCTCTGTATGATTATTCCAAACCATACCAACAAATTGTTTTTCAATATTCACTTCACCTACTTGATAAACCCGGAGGACAGCTACAACACAAAGAATTCCTTGCCGGGACAAAAGGTGACCCAAGAATTCCAATGATTGAGCAACTAATTAAAGAGATAGGCAGACACGGTGATATTGTTGTTTATAACAGAGGATTCGAAACAGCAAGGCTGAACGAAATAGAAGCAAGTTTCCCGAAATACCAAACGGCAATAGAAAATATGATCAGCCGCATTGTTGACCTTATGATACCATTTCAACAAAAATTATATTATACTCCCGAAATGAAAGGTTCTTACTCCATAAAAAAAGTACTGCCTGCTTTGGTTCCGGCTTTTACTTATGATGATCTGGAAATAAACAACGGGGGCAATGCAAGCCTTGCTTTTGCAAACATGTTAAATGAAACCGATCAACAACAAATTAACAAAACACGTAAAAACCTTTTGGAATATTGTAAGCTGGATACTCTTGCTATGGTGGAGATTTTGAGGGTTTTGGAATAATATTAAAGATTTTCTTGATTTTTGTAGGTGGAAGATATCCGTGACAAACTTAAGTTGATTGTATTAATTTCAGCCTTAGATTTTTCACTTTAAATTTTAGCCTTTTAAAACCCAATCCCAATCCTAAATTCCGGGATAATTTTTCCTCCTTTTTGATATTTTGTTACTAAGTCCATTCGTATGATCTTGAATATGTGTTCAAGCCCTGCAAATATTTCAGTATATTCCTTGTTTGCTTCGGTATATAAAAAGTTTACTCCTCCAACAACCTGCATTTTTGATTTTCGAAGGATTGGAAATTTATTAATTATCCAACCATTGAAATGATGTTCATAATTTATGGCTAAATAGTTTTCGTTAGTGCTATGTGAATAATAATCAAGTGCATGAAATTTAATATTGGAGCTTTCTGAGTTGGAATTATTCCCGCCAATTTCAATCTGATTACTTTTTTGCGGCAGAAAAATAGTTTGGTTTCCATTAAAATGCTTAAAATCCATAAAATACATTTTTGTTGTATTAAAAAAACCACCGGTAATAATTGCCAGCTTTGAAACCCCGAGATTATTAAGTGAAAAATTATCAAATACACCAATCTGCCATTGGTCGAAATCCACATCACTGCCAATTGCTGAAATTCCTTTCCTATAATTAAGTTTAATTATTGGATATTTTGTGCCATAAAGTTGCTTATAGTCAGGGTAGGTTGCATATTTTTGTCCGAATCTTATTTCAAAACCCAAATTAACAATAAAGGCATTATTAGTTTTGAATGCCGGTTCGAAATTGGTTTTATTCAGCGGGTCATTAGAAGTGAATTCTTTATCAGGGTAATTGAAAATCGTAAAATCAGAATGATTCACCAAAGCAGATCGTTTTGAGTATTCAGTTGATATAGAAAAATTTAATCCATTATATATTTCACTTCCAAAACCTGCTTTAAGGTATTCTTTTTGGTAATATTTTGCAAAGTTATCTTTAAGAAAAACAGTGTAAACAGTATTTGTAAAATCTGAAATAGGATTTTGATTATTATATTGAAAACTATTTTTACCTCCTCTTAAATAAACATACCGTCTTTTCAAATTATCAAATCTGTAATACCCTGAAATTCCGTAATAAATATTATTATTTGTAAAACTGTATTTCAGCAATGAGCTTACAGAAAGGAATCTGCGATATTCAAAGCTTTTCCTGAAATATGGCCTGAAATTAATTTTAAAACCTTCAACCGTATTATAAGATAAAAATGCATCCGACAGAGAATTAATGCCGTATCCGATTTTTGAAAAAGAATTATAATAAGAATATCCGCCCCACAGAATCCGGAGAGGTTTGAATTCATTATTTGCCTTATTAACCGAGTCGCGGTATTCTTTGGATTCTTTCATAAGTAAAATAGAATCGCCTTCATGATAATTTATTATCTCATTTTCGGTAAGAACTGTCTGACGGGTATTTATCCAATAAGCCGAGTCCATTTTTGTGCTTTCTTCAGTAACTTTAAAAACTTCGTTATTGAAAAAATTATTCGGAAAATTCTGATTAACTTCATAATTGGTAAAAAAACCAATAAAATTTGTTGAAGCCTTGAACCCAAAAGCTTTAAAATACATTATTAAATGCAGAGATAAAGGCATACGAATTGAATCATTTACAGGAACAAATACTTGTCTGACAAGGAGACTGTCTGTCATATCAATTTGCGAATCTTTGGTTATACAAAGATCAAGACTGTGGATACTCCATTTTTTTTCTACAATATAAATATATCCTTTAAAAACATTATCGGATTTTCGTTTCGGAATGACTTCAATTTTGTAAATCAATTCATCATTATCGATAAATGATTCAATTAGTTTGTACTTATAGTAAAAAAGTGCATTTCCGGCAATAGGCGAAACAAACGACCTTTCGGAAAAACCAATAGGTATGAGGTTTTTATAAAAGCTTATTAAAAGAATATCCGCACGATTAAAACTATAAGAATTTTTAGTTCCCGAAACTTTTGATGCTATCATAATTTCTTTTTGACTATCTGGCTTTTGCCAATAATAATCACTAACCGATTCACTAAGATATATTAAACCCAAATCGGAGGAGTCAGGCATATCTTCTTTCTTAACAAGAAAAAACTTCTCTGGAATTTCATCTAAAGTAATGTTGCTTTTCATGTACATCTTTGTAGAATAGGCGTTTATATTGTTTAAATGAGATTTTCTGTTTTTAATAGCTTCACGGATAATAGGATAAGCCGGGTCTTCAGCATCAGCTGTTACAACAAATTCTTGCAGCAAAATTTGCTCCGGCTGCATTATTACTTTTAGTGGAGGTGGATTATTATCCAAATCGATTTCAATTTTTTCAATTTTATAACCAACGTATTGAAAGATTAAAGTGGCCGGTTTTTTCTGTCTGACTGCCATTTGAAAATTTCCTTCAAAATTTGAAGTTGTTCCTGATGTTGTTCCTTCGATATAAATGTTCACAAATGCAAGGGGATCACTATAATTATCGGTAACTTTACCGGAAATTATCATCACAGAATCGTTGGATGGATTTGCAAAAGTATTATTGAATTCAATTAAATTAATAAGAAAAAAAATAATACAAAATCTGATAAAAGTATTTTCTCTAAGCATATGTAATAATTTAATTTTTCATTTTATGACGAATCAGCAATTTTATTGTTACTGCAATTAACAAATTTTAATATAATCAATCATGTTAAAAAAGCTTAAATTAGTTTTATAATTGAATTCAACTATAAAATTTAGAAATTTAATCTTTTCTAAAAACTTGTTATTTAACTTAATAAAATATTTTTCTATTTTTTTTCTATT
Organism: Bacteroidales bacterium; assembly: GCA_016342645.1. Lineage (GTDB taxonomy): Bacteria > Bacteroidota > Bacteroidia > Bacteroidales > JAEINX01 > JAEINX01. Next base: position 14,919 of record JAEINX010000028.1, read on the forward strand.
TTTTTTAAAAAAACACTTGACAATTAAAAAATTTATTATAATTTTGTAGCGATTTCAATAATGTAAAAATATCAATTATGAAAACAATAAGTAAACACTTAACAGACTCAGGCATAAAGCCCTCATATCAGAGAATCAGAATACTAACATATTTGATGGAAAATAAAAATCATCCTACAGTAGAAATGATTCATAAAGAGCTGGTTAATGAAATACCCACTTTGTCAAAAACTACGGTTTACAACACCCTAAAACAGTTTGTTGAAAAGGGTATTACTCAAGTGATTAATATTGAGGATAATGAAACTCGGTATGATGCTGATATATCAACTCATGGGCATTTCAAATGTTTAAAGTGTAATAAAGTATATGATTTCAAATTTGATAATAAAAATCTTGAAGTTAGTGATATAGAAGATTTTGATTTTTTTCAAACTCACTTATATATTAAAGGAATCTGTAAAAATTGTAAATATTTATTAAACATTAAAAATTAAAAAAAATGGAAACATTAATAGGAAAAAAAGCACCCCTTTTTAAAGCAAAAGCAGTTGTCAACGGAAATGACATCATCGAAAACTATTCATTGGAACAATTTATCGGGAAAAAAGAAGTAATATTTTTCTTTTATCCACTTGACTTTACATTTGTATGTCCCACTGAATTAATAGCTTTTCAACGTAAAATCGAAGAATTCAAAAAACGAAATATTGAAGTTGTAGCATGTTCAATCGACTCTGAATTTTCACATTGGGCATGGTTAAATACTGATCAAAATAATGGTGGAATAAAAGGAGTTAAGTACCCGATTGTTGCAGATTTGACTAAAACAATTGCTGAAAGCTTTGGAGTTCTTGCCGGTGAATATGATTATGATAACGACGGTAAATTGATTTTTGAAGGAGCACCTGTTGCATACAGGGGATTGTTTTTGATTGATAAAAAAGGAGTAGTTCGCCACTCACTGATAAACGATTTGCCTCTTGGAAGAAGTGTTGATGAGACCTTAAGAATGGTTGACGCACTTCAACATTTTGAAAAGTACGGCGAAGTTTGCCCTGCGAATTGGAAGGAAGGGGAGGATGCAATGAAGCCTTCGGCAGATGGAGTTGCTGATTATTTGAGCAATCATTAACATTAATAAAAATGATGGATGCAAGATACTTAATGATTAAATATTTTAATAAATCAAAATTATTAATTAATAAATGATAATTATAATAAAAATTTTGTATCTTGCATCAATAAAAATAAATCTAATTTTAATTAATTTTATAAACATTAAAACTAATAGTCATGGAAGAAAAAAAAGGAATGCCATTATTGGGAGATGATTTTCCCCAAATGAAGGTTCAGACAACTCACGGTATGAAAAATTTACCGGAAGATTACAAAGGAAAATGGTTCGTGCTTTTTAGCCATCCGGCAGATTTTACGCCGGTTTGTACAACAGAATTTGTTGCTTTTCAGAAAAGATACGACAAATTCAGAGCGTTAAATTGTGAATTAATAGGAATGAGTGTAGATCAAGTTTTTGCTCATATCAAATGGGAAGAATGGATACAAGATAATTTGGATGTTAAAATTGAATTTCCAATAATTGCCGATACTGGCAAAGTAGCTGAAACACTTGGATTAATACATCCGGGCAAAGGAACAAACACAGTTAGAGCTGTATTTATCGTTGATGCAAATGCAAAAATCAGGATTATTTTTTATTATCCTCAAGAATTGGGTCGCAATATGGATGAAATATTACGATCAGTTGAAGCAATGCAAATTTCCGATAAAAATAAAGTTGCAATTCCGGCTAATTGGCCAAACAGTGAATTAGTTGGGGATCACGTAATTATTCCTCCGGCAACAGATACAAAAACAGCACAGGAAAGACTTAAAAGTGCAAAAGAAGGAAAATTTGAATGTTATGATTGGTGGCTTTGCCACAAAAAATTATAATAGTAAAATATTATAAATAAATTTAAAATACTTAAATGTTATGAAAATAAATAAATACGAAGATATTTCTCAAATTGATAGAGAAGCAAAAAAAGATTACATTGATCGGCATTCAGCTTTTGTTTTTTGCGAAAATGAAGCAAAAGCAGGTGAAAAGTTCAAAGTAAAAATAAAAATCGGTGATCAATATAAGCATCCCGATGACCCTGATCATTATATTGCTTGGGTACAACTGTGGAATGGCGAAAAAATGCTCGCTGAAGCTAATTTTATTGAAGGTGCTTTAGGGAACCAAGCCGAAAATTTGGAAGTTGATTTCTACATTGTTCCTAAAAAGAATATGAAACTTCTTGCTCATGCTTTTTGTACAAAACATGGGCTATGGCAGAGCGAAGAAATTTTAGTTGAAGTGAAATAAACAGGATACAAGATACAGGATACAGGATACAAGATATTGGATACAGGATACAGGATACAGGATGCAGGATACAGGATGTAAGATAAAATAAGGATATATTAATATGAAAAGTTATAGAGATTTACAAGTTTATCAATTAGCAAAAAGTTTAGCTATTAAAGTTCACAAGATGTCAATGAACTTACCTAAATATGAATTATATGAAGAGGGTAGTCAGATTAGAAGATCATCAAAATCTGTGGGAGCTAACATTGTTGAAGGATATGTTAAACGTAATTATAAGAGTGACTTTTTACGGTCAATAATTATTGCCTGGGCCGAATGTGATGAAACTATTTATCATCTTGAAATGCTATTTGAAACCGGTTCATTAACAAATGAAAACGAATTTCGTTTTCTAAAAAGTGAATACGAAAAATTGAGTAGTATGTTAAATAAATTTTATCAATCAGTATTTGAAAAACATATTAGTTCAAAATAATCCAGCTTCAGTATCTTGTATCTTGTATCTTGGATCTTGTATCCTGAATCCTGAATCTTGTATCTTGTATCATGAATCTTGTATCTTGTATCCTGTATCTTGAATCTTGTATCAAAAATCGTTAACCTTAAAATTAAAAAAAATGATTAGCAAAAAAATCGAAAAGGAAATTAATGAACAAATAAATGCTGAATTTTGGTCGGCGTATTTATATTTGTCAATGTCAGCTTATTTTGTGAGTAAAAATTTGCCCGGCTTTGCAAATTGGATGCAAGTTCAATATCAGGAAGAGATTTCACACGCATTGAAATTTTTTAATTATTTGAATGAAAGAGGAGGAAGAGTAAACTTAAAACCAATTGAGGCAGTTAAAACCGAATGGGATAACGAAATTGAGGTGTTTCAGGAAACATTAAAGCATGAACAACATGTAACTTTCTTGATAAACAATCTTGTAAATTCAGCTATTGAAGAAAAGGATCACGCAAGCAATAATATGTTGCAGTGGTATGTTTCTGAGCAAGTTGAAGAAGAAGCTAACGTGGATGAGATTTTACAGCAATTAATATTGCTTGAGGGTAATAAATTTGGTTTATTGATGCTTGATAGAGAATTGAGGCAAAGAACATTTGTTGATGAAACGGTTCAAAATAATTAAAAACAAAAAAAAATAAATTGATGGATATTTCAGTTAAATATTTAGGTTTGGACCTCAAAAATCCAATAATAATCGGAAGTTCAGGATTAACAAATTCTGTTAATAGGATAAAGGAGCTTGAGAAGAATGGTGCTGCTGCTGTGGTGCTAAAATCTCTTTTTGAGGAACAAATTTCAATGGAGCAAAATCATATTGCAAATCAAGATCAGCATAATTATCCTGAATTTCAGGACTATGTAAAATTTTACACTGAAGGGAAAAACCTTAACAATTATTTAGATATAATAAAGGATTCAAAAAAATCTATTGATATTCCAATAATTGCAAGCATAAATTGCGTTAGTTCAAATGAATGGGTAAGTTTTGCCAAAAATATTGAAACTGCCGGAGCAGATGCAATCGAACTGAATATTTCATTATTACCCTCCAATTTTGATTTAGATAGTTCAGAAAATGAAAAAATTTATTTTAAAATTATTGAAAAAGTAAAGCAAAATGTAAATATTCCAATTGCATTAAAAATGAGTTATTATTCAGCCGGATTAGCAAATCTAATTCAAAAACTTAGTTGGACTCAAAATATTGATTCCTTTGTATTGTTTAATCGGTTTTACAATCCTGATATTGATATAGATAAAAAAGAGGTTATTTCATCGAGCAAGCCGGGTAATTCTGATGACATATATACATCACTTCGCTGGGTTGCTTTATTAAGCGATACAATTGAATTACCTTTAGTTGCCTCAACAGGTATTCATGATTCAAAAGATGTAATAAAACAAATTCTTGCAGGTGCTCAGGCAGTGCAAATAGTTTCATCAATTTATAAGAAAGGAGGCTCATATATATCAATTATTTTAGAAGAAATAGAGAACTGGATGAAAAAAAACAATTATTCTAAACTATCTGATTTCCGAGGTTTGTTAAATCAAAAAAAATCTGAAAATCATTCGGTTTATGAGAGAATTCAATTTATGAAGTATTTTTCAGATAAAAACAATATTTAAATAGCTAAAAATATGAATTCTATCAAGAGTAGAAGTGCTAAACAATATTTGTTAAAGTCCTTTGCCGGAGAATCATAGCCAGAAACAGATTAAAATGAATATTGATCCTAATAGTAGTGTAAAGCAAAAAGCTTTAAAAATAAATCTTGATTCAAGTATTTTTGGAACATTTGCAGAAATAGGTGCAGGACAAGAAGTTGCAAATCATTTTTTTAAGGCGGGAGCATCTTCGGGAACTGTGGCAAAAACTATTTCTGCTTATGATATGGGAATGAGTAATGCCTTTTATGGAGAAATAAATAGTAAAAGATATGTTAGTGAAGAAAGATTAAAAAAAATGTTATTAGTTGAATACAATCAATTAGTTTCATCTCTTAGAAATAAGCGGCCTGAAAATACCTGTTTTTTCGCATTCGCCAACACTATTTCTGCCATTAATTATCAAAAAACCAACGAAAGCCACGGATGGATAGGAATAAAATTTCAATTATTTCCGGGCCATGAGCCAAATGAAATCATCATGCATGTTAAAATGTATGAAAAAGATAATATTTTACAAAAGAGAACATTAGGAATCATTGGTGTAAATTTGATATATGCTGCGTTTCATTATTACAACTATATTAATAGTTTCCTGCAATCATTAATGGATTTTACTTCAAGGGATAAATTTGAAATTGACATGATCAAGATGTCAGGCCCGGAACTTAGTCATATTGATAACAGGCTGTTATGTTTGCAGCTTGTAAAGAATAAAATGACGAATGTAGCATTATTTGATAGCAAGCATAATGTTAATACACCCTCTGATATTTTTTACAAAAAGAATATTATGGTTATAAGGGGAAGTTTCCGGCCTATAACCTATGTGCCTCTTGATATGTTAAATAAAGGCTTTGAAACATTTAAAAAAGATAATAATTTTGGTGGTGAAAATACAATGCTGTTTTGCGAGATCAGTATCGACAATTTGCTTAAAGATCAGGAATATGATGAAAAAGATTTTTTGAATCGTGTTGATTTAATTAACGGTTTAGGAATTAATGTGATGGTATCTGATTTAAAGTATCATTACGAATTTGTATCATATTTTGATATATATAAAATTTATAAATTAGGAATTATTATCTCCTCAATTACACTCCGTGATCTATTTGAAAAACACTATTATAAAAATTTAAGTGGTGGAATACTAGAGGGTTTTGGGAAATTATTCAAAAATAATGTAAAAATGTATGTCTATCCTTCTAAACAAGAAGGAACTGATGAGCTTTTGACATCCGAGAACTTAATAATTGAAGACGAATCAATTCATATTTTAAATTATTTAAGGGAGACTCATAAATTATCTCAAATTAAAAATATTGACATAGATAAATTAAATATTTTTTCAAAAACAGTTGTAAAATATATTCAGGAAGGAAATTCGGAATGGGAAAAAATGGTTCCTCCCTTTGTTTCCGAAAACATAAAAGCAAAATCTATGTTTGGATATAATAAAAATCAGAAAGATTTATAGGAATTTATATTGAATATTATGACACATATAAGAATCGGAGATACTGCTCCACAAATAACAGCAAAAAATCAAAATGGCAAACCGATAAGCCTCAATGATTATAAAGGAAAAAAGCTAATATTATATTTCTATCCGAAAGATAATACTCCCGGTTGTACTTCTGAAGCATGTAATTTAAGAGACAATTTTGAACCATTAAAAGAAAAAGGCTTTAAAATACTTGGGGTAAGCCCCGATAGTGAAAATTCGCATCTTAAATTTATTGCAAAGCATAGCTTGAACTTCGATTTGATTTCGGATGTTGATAAGAAAGTGCTAAAAGATTATGGAGTTTGGGGTGAAAAAAAAATGTTCGGTAAAACAAAAGAAGGTGTTCATAGAACAACTTTTATAATTGATGAAGAAGGAAAAATTGAAAAAATTTTCAAAAAGGTAAATACTAAAAATCATACAAGTCAAATTTTGGAAGCCTATGAAAATTAGCATATAAATCAAAAAGTATAAATTATTAAAAAAAAAGAAAGGAATTAAATTATGAAAAAGTATGAATGTACAGTATGTGGTTATATTTACGACCCTGAACTTGGAGATCCTGACGGCGGTATTGAACCGGGTACAAAATTTGAAGATATTCCCGATGATTGGGTTTGCCCCGAATGTGGAGTAGGTAAAGAAGATTTTGAACTTCTTGAAGAATAATAAAAAAACCAAGTTTACGGTAACAAATTTATGTGTCCAAATTAATTAATTTTGATAATTTGGAAATTGCTAAGAAGTTAAAAATTTGAACATTCCAGACTTTTGACTTTATTAAACAAAATTTAAAGATAAATGTTAACATGATTGTTTTCTGGAATGTATTTGAATCAATTATTATTTTGCTTGGAATAGGAATTATTGGTTTCACAATTATTTCAAGAAAAATTGTCCCGATAAAAATTCTTGATGTAGTTTCACCGTTAATTCTTGACATTGCCTTGCCATGTTTAATTTTTACAAATATTATTTTTCGATTTGATCCCGTAAAATTCTCTGCTTGGTGGACTTTGCCGCTTTGGTGGATAGCTTTTACTTTTATAACAATTTTGTTAACATTTATTGGGATGAAGTTGATTACAAAGAAATTCAGGCCTGAGTTTGGTATAAGTTTATTATATCCAAATGCTATTTTTGTTCCAATTGTAGTTATTCAAAATCTTTTTGGTGAAAACTCTTCAATATTGGTGGAACTTTTTTTGTTTACTCTGTTTTTTCCGGCTTTTATGTTTAATACTTACTATTTGTTTTACAAAAATAAAGCTTCAGTAAAAAGCAAATTTGATTGGATAAAATTTTTTAATCCAATCCTTTTAGCCACCGTTTTGGCAGTTGTGTTGCGTTTAACAGGTGTTTACAACAACATTCCAAATGTAGTTTTTTCAATAACAAAAATTTTAGGGAATACTGCTTTGCCATTAATTCTTCTGTTAATAGGTGGCAATGTTTATGTCGATTTTAAAAGAAAGGGAGAAATTCATCTTAAACCAATACTTATTTTTGTTGCATTTAAAAATTTTCTTTTCCCCCTAATTATCCTTCTTTTATTAATATTTATTAAACCACCATTTTCCGTGGCATTTCTAATTTTTCTTATAAGTGCAGTGCCTCCGGTAACTGCTGTACCAATATTAATAAATAAAGCTGGCGGAAATACAGCATTAACAAATCAATATTTAATATCAAGTTTCTTAGTGTCAATTATTTCAATACCTTTAGTCATGTTGATATTTGAGAATTTTTTTACAATTAATTAAAAATAATATGAAATCATTAAAAAAAACAAAGACAGAACAAAATTTATTGAAAGCATTTGCCGGTGAATCTCAGGCAAGAATGCGTTATGATTATTTTGCAAAACAAGCAAAAAAAGATGGTTTAGAACAAATTTCGGCAATATTTACCGAAACTGCTCTGAACGAAAAAGAACATGCAAAAAGGTTTTTTAAATTTTTAGAAGGTGGAGATGTAGAAATTACTGCTGCATATCCGGCGGGTAAAATTAGAACTACCTTAGAAAATTTAAAAGCCGCAGCAATAGGTGAAAATGAAGAGTGGACAGAATTATATCCTGAATTTGCAAAAATTGCAGATGAAGAAGGATTCAAAGAAATTGCAACAGCTTTTAGAATGATTGCACAAGTTGAAAAAGCTCACGAAGCAAGATATAATAAATTATATAAAAATATCGAAGAAGGAAAAGTCTTTGAACGAGATAATAAAATAATTTGGAAATGTAGAAATTGTGGTTACCTACATGAAGCCCAAAAAGCACCCGAATTATGCCCTGCTTGCCTTCATCCTAAATCTTATTTTGAAATAAAAGAAATTAATTTCTAATTTAGAATTATATATGTATATAACAAATTAATTATTGTTTGATTGAAAGAACTGTTTAAAACATATAAAAATATTAAACCGGAAATTGAAAATCGAATTTCCGAATTTAAATCAATCTGGATTAATGCCGATGAAAAAGACTTGTTTCAGGAACTTGCTTTTTGTCTGTTAACTCCACAATCGAAAGCTGAAAACGCTTGGAAAACAATAATTAAACTTAGAGAAAACAAAAAACTATTTAAAGCTGATAAAAATTCAATTTCAGATGATTTGAATTTGGTTAGGTTTAAAAACAATAAAGCTTCCTATTTGGTTGAAGCGAGGGAAAGGTTTTTTATTAATTCAAAAGGAATTAGAAAAACTCTTTCTGAAATGGAGTCGGTTTATGAAAAACGCGATTGGTTGAATAGAAACATAAAAGGCTATGGACTAAAAGAATCAAGCCATTTTTTGAGAAACATCGGATTTGTTGAAGACATTACAATTTTAGACAGGCATATTTTAAAAAACCTAAAAATTTTTAATGTCATTTCTGAAATTCCAAAAACTATAAGCGAAAAAAAATATTTTGAAATCGAAAACCGAATGAAATTTTTTTCAAACGAAATAAAAATTCCTCTTGGTCATCTGGATTTTATTTTTTGGTTCAACGAAACAAAAATAATATTTAAGTAAAATTAAACGAAACAAAATGCAAAAAAGAGACAGAGCAATAAAAGAAATTAATGAGTTTTCAGATCAGGAAGCAATTATTAAACGTGCAAAAATTTGCCATCTTGCAATGATAGATGGGGATAAACCTTATGTTTTAGCTTTTAATTTTGGATATGAAAACAAAACCATATATTTACATACAGCTATTTATGGTGGAAAACTTGAAATTCTGAAAAAAAACAATAATGTTTGTGTTGAATTTGATGTTGACCATGATTTATTTTTTCGTGATAAAGAAGTAGCTTGTTCATGGCGTTGGAAATATAGAAGTGTGATTGCTCATGGCAAAGCCGAAATCATTGACGATTATGATGAGAAAATTTCAGGTCTTAAAATTTTTATGAAAAATTATTCCGATATTGATTTCAAATTTTCTAAACCTTCGGTTGATAATATACATATTATTAAGATTAAAATTGAGAAGCTTTCGGGCCGTCAATTTGAATATCCTACAATTAACTAAATAAATAATTAAACATATGAAGACAGACATTGAAATATCTCAAAGTGCCGACATAAAACGAATAGTCGATATAGCAAATATTCTAAAATTAAAAGAAGATGATCTTGAGCTATTTGGAAAATATAAAGCAAAAATTGCATTAAATGTAATTGATGAAAAAAAAATAAAAAGAAACAAACTTGTATTGGTTACCGCTATAACCCCAACACCCGCAGGTGAAGGTAAAACAACCATGTCAATTGGCTTAACGCAGGGACTGAACAAATTAGGGAAAAAAGCAACTGTTGTTTTGCGTGAACCATCTTTGGGCCCTGTGTTTGGTATTAAAGGAGGTGCGGCAGGTGGAGGGAACTCACAAGTTATTCCAATGGAGGATATTAACCTACATTTCACAGGCGATCTTTCAGCGGTTGAAAAAGCGAATAATCTTTTATCTGCTCTAATTGATAACAATATTCAAAATAATAAAACACATAATTTGAATATCGATCCGAGGACCATAATGTGGAAGCGTGTTACCGATATGAATGACCGTTCTTTGAGAAGTATTGTAAGTGGTCTGGGTGGCGTAAAACATGGTGTTCCAAGAGAAGCAGGTTTTAATATTACAGCAGCATCGGAAGTTATGGCCATTCTTTGTTTATCTGAAAATTTAAAGGATCTGAAAACAAGATTAGGAAATATTTTTGTTGGTTATACTTACGATAATAAACCGATTTTTGCACGTGACCTGAATGCTCATGGAGCAATGACTGCATTGATGAAGGATGCAATCAGGCCAAACCTTGTTCAAACTTTAGAAGGAAATCCGGCTATCATTCATGGAGGGCCTTTTGCAAATATTGCACAGGGTACTAATTCAATAATTGCAACAAAAGTAGGTTTATCCTTATCGGATTTTGTTATAACTGAAGCAGGTTTTGCTACTGATTTGGGAGCTGAAAAGTTTTTCAATATTAAATGTCAATCCGGAGGGTTAATGCCAAGGGCAACTGTGGTGGTTGCAACAATAAGGGCTTTAAAATATCATGGTGGAATTCAGTTGAAGAACCTGAAAATCCCAAATGTCGAAGCCCTAAAAAAAGGTCTGGAAAATTTGGACAAACATATTGAAAACATGCAGTTTTTTGGTTTCGACCCAATAGTTGCTATCAATAAATTTACATCAGATTCAAAAGAAGAAATTGATGCCGTAATTCAGCATTGCAATGAATTAGGAGCGAAATCTTCTGTTGTCGATGCTTGGGAAAAAGGTGGTGAAGGTGCAATAGAATTAGCTGAATTGGTAGTGGAAGCTGCAAAAACTTGCCCCTCATGTTTTAACACATTATATAAACCTGAATTTGAGTTAGAAGAAAAAATCGATTTGATAGCCAAGAAAATATATGGAGCTGAACATGTTGAATATACGGTAAGTGCAAAAAATCAATTAGATCAAATTAAAAGTTTGGGTCTTGGAAACCTTGCTGTTTGTATGTCCAAAACTCAAAAATCATTATCGGGCGATCCGCACAAAAGAGGCAGGCCGAGAGATTTTACTCTAAAAATAAGAGAAATTGAACTTGCTTCTGGAGCAGGATTTATTATACCGATGACCGGGAACATTATGAGAATGCCCGGATTGCCTCAAAGACCGGCAGCAGAAAATATTGATATTGATAATGAAGGTGTTATTAAAGGTTTGTTTTAATCCTTTTGTGAAATAATCGAAAAAAATGAAGGTTATAAAGAAAATATTCGAATTTTATATAGACGGCTTTAAGAATATAGATAAACTCGGTATAAAATTATGGATAATAATTGCCATAAAACTTTTTATCATGTTTGTGATTTTAAAAATATTTTTCTTTCCGAATTTTTTGAACTCAAAGTTTGAAACTGATAAACAAAAAAGTGACTATATATTCAATAATCTAACTAAAAACTAAAGTGTATGGAAACATTTGACATATCCCTCGTAGATTGGTCAAGGGCGCAATTTGCTCTAACGGCAATCTATCATTGGATTTTTGTTCCACTAACGCTCGGCCTGTCGTTTATTGTTGCATTTATGCACACAATATATTATAAAACGGGAAGTTTAAAGTGGAAAAGTACAACAAAATTTTGGATGAAACTATTTGGGATAAACTTTGCAATTGGAGTTGCAACAGGTATTATTCTTGAATTTGAATTTGGCACCAATTGGTCAAACTACTCATGGATAGTCGGTGACATTTTCGGAGCCCCACTCGCTATTGAGGGAATTTTGGCTTTCTTTATCGAATCAACTTTCATAGCCGTAATGTTTTTTGGTTGGACCAGAGTGAGCAAGAAATTCCACATGCTCTCGTCATGGTTTGTAGCAATTGGTTCAAACCTTTCGGCTCTTTGGATTTTGGTGGCAAACGCTTGGATGCAAAATCCTGTAGGTATGCAATTTAATCCTGATACAGCTCGAAACGAAATGATGAACTTTTGGGAGGTGATTTTCTCACCGACTGCTGTTCATAAATTCTTGCACACAATTACGTCAAGCTATGTTTTAGCTTCATTTTTTGTAATTGGTGTAAGTGCTTGGTTTTTACTAAAAGGACGACATCTTGAATTTGCTAAAAGAAGCATTTTAATTGCAGCCGTTTTCGGTTTATTATCGTCTTTATTTACAGCATATTCCGGTGATGGATCAGCTTATGATGTTGCTCAAACCCAGCCAATGAAATTTGCGGCAATGGAAGGTTTATACGATGGAAAAGAAGGCGTTGACTTGATTGCTGTCGGCATGCTTACGCCCGGAAAAAAATTCAACGACACAAAAGATGATTTTGTCTTTGCTTTAAAAATTCCAAAAATGGCTTCAATATTGGCTTTTAGAAATGCTAATGCTTTTGTTCCCGGAATTAATGACTTGGTTAACGGGAATAAAAAATATAAAATCCCTGCACTCGAAAACAGAATATTAAACGGGAAAACCGCTATTGCTGCCTTGCGTGATTATAAAACTGCAAAAATTTCTATTAGAAAAAAGCAAGCCCTTGAAAAATTCAGATTGAATTATAAAGATTTTGGATATGGATATCTGCCCGATAAAGATTCGGCAATACCAAATGTTCCTTTAACTTTTTATAGTTTTCATATTATGGTTGGTCTGGGATTCTTATTCATTATGGTTTTTGCTTTGATTTTGTTTTACTCTCTCAAACAAACGCTTGATAAAAAACATCTTCTGTTAAAACTATCAATTTTGATGATTCCTCTGGCTTATATTTCCTCCGAACTTGGTTGGATAGTTGCTGAGGTCGGCCGACAACCTTGGACAATACAGGATTTGCTCCCGACAATGGCATCAACTTCACACTTAAGCACTTCATCGGTGCAAATCACATTTTGGCTTTTTGCCATTTTATTTACAGTTCTTTTAATTGCTGAAATTAAAATTCTGTTACACCAAATTAAATTAGGACCTAAAGAAGAAAGGAGTTAATCATGTTTGAAACTTTATCACATCTCGAACTTCAACAATATTGGTGGATGATTATTTCACTATTGGGCTCATTATTTGTTTTAATGACATTCGTTCAGGGAGGGCAAACACTCGTTAGCCAAATAGCTAAAAATCAAACTGAAAGAAAAGTGTTATTTAATTCGGTTGGTAGAAAATGGGATTTGACTTTCACAACTTTAGTAACCTTTGGTGGAGCATTTTTTGCTTCTTTTCCTTTGTTTTATTCAACAAGTTTCGGAGGAGCTTACTGGGTTTGGATGATAATACTTTTTAGCTTTATAATTCAAGCCGTTTCCTATGAATATCGAACAAAAACAAATAATTTTCTCGGTGAAAAAACCTATAATACTTTTTTGTTTATAAATGGTTTACTGGCTCCAATCCTGATTGGAGTGGCAGTTGGTACGTTTTTTACAGGCTCAGAATTTTCGGTTGATAAACTACAATTAACCAACATTAATGATCCTGTAATTTCCAGATGGGAGGGAGCTGCACACGGTCTCGAAGCTGTACTAAATATTACAAATCTTGCTCTCGGTTTGGCAGTTTTTACTTTGTCAAGAGTTCTTGGCGCATTGTATTTTATAAATAATATCGACGATGAAACTCTCGTTGAAAGAATTGTAAAACAACTAAAGCGTTGCTCTTTTGCATTTTTGATTTTCTTTTTGACTTTTGTGGCTTTGCTATTGACGAAAAAAGGTTTTGCAGTTGATACAGTAAATCAAGAAGTATATTTAGAAAATTATAAATATTTTCACAATTTTCTGCACATGCCAATAGTTTTGATTATTTTTTTGCTGGGTGTTGTATTTGTTTTAATTGGAATTTATCTTGGAGCCTTTAAGAAATCTATAAAAGCAATTTGGTATGCAGGAATTGGAACAGTAGCAAGTGTTTTTTCTATTTTCCTTATTGCCGGATTAAATAATACTGCCTTTTATCCTTCAACTTTTGATATACAAAATTCTCTTACGATTCAAAATGCATCCTCAAGTAAATATACTCTAACTGCAATGAGTTATGTTTCACTCATTGTTCCTTTTGTAATTTTGTATATTTGGTATGCATGGAAATCATTAAATAAGAAAAAAGTTAGTAAAAAGGATATTGAAGGGGATGATATGGCCTATTAGAACGGTGGAAATGCAATGGAAATACAGAAGGAGTTTTATGAATAATTAAATTTATTATTATGAAATTAGAGGAACTACAGGTTTATCAGTTATCAATGGATATTGGAGAGAAAGTTTGGAATATTGTTGCTATGTGGGATTTTTTTTCAAAAGATACTATTGGGAAGCAATTGGTAAGATCCATTGATTTAGTAGCAGCTAATTTGAGCGAGGGTTATGGTAGATTTCATTATAAAGAAAAAAGAATTTCTCGTATTATTCCAGAGGTTCCTTATTTGAATCAAAAACATGGCTTACAAAAGCATTTAATAGAAAACTAATATCCGAAGATGAATTTAAATATTTCGAATCACAAATAAAAAATATTTCCGTAAAACTAAATAACTATATAAAATCAATTGGACAATAGGAATACGATGGAAATACAATGGAAAAACAAAAGAAATACAATGGAAAAACAATGGAAATACAATGGAAATACGATGGAAATACAATAGAAATATAACGGAAACACAACCGTATTACAACAGTATCTCAATCGTTTTACAATTGTATTTCAACCGTACCCCCGTCTTTTTATAAACAAAAAATAAACATTAATTATTATGACTTATATTAATTCAATTTTATGGTTGGCTGCGTGGCCGGTTTTTATTATTTTTGCATATCAAATATTAAAATATTTATTGAGAAAATTAAAATATTTATAAACATATCGCTAATGTTTTTTAGCGTAATTGGTTTAATATGAAAGCAAAAAAGCTAAAGGAAGGTATTTATTGGGTTGGAGCGATTGATTGGAATGTTAGAAATTTTCATGGCTATCTTACACAAAGAGGAACTACTTATAATGCGTATTTAATAATTGACGAGAAAATAACTTTAATTGATACTGTTAAACCCGGATTTGAAAACGAGATGCTTGCTCGAATCTCAACTATAATTGATCCTTCAAAAATTGATTATGTTGTGTCAAATCATGTTGAGATGGATCATTCGGGTGCTTTGCCTGTAATTATGGAAAAAGCTCCAAATGCGAAGATTATCACTTGTCCAAAAGGTGATGAAGGTTTAAGGTTACATTATAAGAAAGATTGGGATTTTAAAATTGTAAAAACAGGCGATTCAATATCAATTGGGAAAAGAAATTTGCAATTTGTTTTAACACCTATGGTACATTGGCCTGACAATATGCTAACATATGTTCCTGATGAAAAATTATTATTTTCTAATGATGCTTTCGGTCAGCATCTTGCAACATCTGTCAGGTTTGATGACGAATATCCGAATGATATTACCATGTTGGAAGCTCGAAAATATTATGCAAATATTGTTTTACCTTATCCTGGCCCTGTAAGAAAAGCTCTCGAAGCTACTGCAAATATTGACATTGAGATTATTGCCCCAAGCCATGGAATTATATGGCGACAAAATGTTGAGAAAATAGTAGATGAATATCATAATTGGGTATCAAATAAAGTTGATAAAAAAGCCCTGATTATTTACGATACTATGTGGAAATCAACTGAAAAAATTGCTAAAGAAATTCAATATATCTTTGAAGACGCCGGATATGCCGCTCCTGTTTTTAATTTGCAGTTTAATCATATGTCTGATATTATGACCGAAGTTTTAACTGCTGAATTTGTTTGCATCGGCTCTCCTACTTTAAACAAAAATATTTTACCGTCTGTAGCAGGTTTTTTGACTTACTTTCAAGGTTTGGCACCTAAAAGTAGGAAGGGAATTGCTTTTGGATCTTATGGATGGGGCGATCAGAGTATTCCGAAAATTAGTGAGTTTTTAAAGAACTCGGGGATTGAGATTATTGACGCTTATAAAGTTAAATACATCCCCGACTCAAATGATTTAGCTAATATTAGAGAACGATTAACCGAGAAACTTAATAAATAAAGAAATTATAAAAACCTAAAACTATTTTACAAAATGAAAACCTTTAATTCTATTGACGAAATTTTGGATTTTGCTATTAATTCCGAACAAAATGCCTATAATTTTTATATAAAATTGGCCACAAATTCCGAAAACGATGCTATGAAAGATGTTTTTCTGGAATTTGCCGAAGATGAAAAATCGCATAAAAAACGATTGGAAAAAATTAAAGAAGATAGAAATTTCGAAATTGAGGATGTTAAAGTCCAAGATCTTAAAATCGCTGAATATACTGTTAATGTATCACCAAGCGATGATATGTCCTATCAGGAAGCTTTGCTTCTCGCGATGAAAAGAGAAAAAAATGCATATAAATTATATACTGATCTCGCTGCAATTGCTCCTGATGAAAAAATGCAAAGGTTATTTAAAGGCCTTGCCAATGAAGAAGCTAAGCATAAGCTAAGATTTGAATTGGAATATGATGATGAAGTTTTAAGAGAAAATTAATTCTTTTGTTTATATTTTTTTGTAACTTTGAAGTTCCTCAAAGATTGAGCTCCGATATTTCGGAATTTTCTCACCAAAAATTGTTTTGAAAACCTGTTATCTTCGGATAACAGGTTTAATGATCCTCACCCTTATTATGATGTTGAAAAACCTTTCTCCGAACATTTAAGAAATGACTTGCGATTTATTCTAATATAAGAATTAAAAATACTGGGCTTTGATTTCAAATCAAAAAAACTACTCTTTTGATTTGATTGCTTCAGTATTCAATTGTTCAGTATTATTGGTAACAGGAATGTTTTCAATAACCAGCCACCACATAAAAAGCTTGTAACCCAACGATAAAACCACTGCTCCAAGGAAAAGTCCTATTATTCCATTTGCCATAAATCCACCGATTGCGCCGAGGAATATAACCAGCGAGGGCACAGGAGATTTATGCCCAAGCACCATGGGTTTGATAACATTATCGATAAGGGAGACAAAAACCAGCCAGATTGCAAGAAGAGTTGCCGTTAATGGATCAGAGGTCGAAAACATATAAATTATAATTGGGATGGTTACCGGCCCTAAACCCAATTGCATGATAGCCAGCATAAGACTAATCACAGCCCAAAGTCCTGCAAGAGGGACACCTGCAATAACCAGCCCTATTCCTACTAAAATAGCTTGGAAAAATGCTATTCCCAATATTCCTCTGGCAACATTGCGAATGGTGAGTTCCGAATCTTTGATGAATTCCTTTCCTTTTTCTCCCATTAGCCTGATCCCTATATCTTCAGCAACTTTTCCGCCCGGTTCGGAATAAGCAAGAAAACCACCGCAGAGTATTATTGATAAGATAAATTGCAACATCCCCACACCTGCATTACTGAGGTTCTCAAAAAGCCACAATCCGGCAACTTTAAGTTGAGGGGCATACTCTTTTAACACTTCTTCAAGATTTACGGTAGCATGGTACCAAGTATTATAAATCGGTTTTCCAATTAGTGGCCAGGATTTAATGTTGTCTTTTGGTGGCGGAATAACGATTTGCCCATCTTTTAAGTATTCCTTAGCTTGCCCGATGTTATTTACGAGCGATTTAGTAAGAAATGAACCGGGAACTATGAATACGGCTAAAAAAAGTAGTGTTACTGTTGTAGCAGCCAACTTTTTACGATTACCAAATTTTTTCCTTAAAAATTTATATAAAGGATATACGGCAACAGCAATTATTACTGCCCATGCAAGAATAATGATAAATGGTTGGATTATAATGAAACACCAACCAATCAGCAGGGCAAGTACAGCTATGCGAATTGCGGCTTCTATTGTTTTTTTTGTAAAGGGTTTGTGGTCAGATTCTTCTTCAATTTTGCTCATTAGAATAATTTTAAAAAAACGATTAATTTAAGTATTTTTCAATTATATTAAATATCGTTTGTTTTTTAAAAGGTTTAGTTATATAGTCATCGCATCCTGCATTTTCTGCTTTTTTGTCATCACCCGATAAAGCATATGCCGTTTGAGCGATAATAGGTAGTTTGGGCCGAAACTTTTTAATTTGTTTTGTTGCTTCATAGCCACTTAGATCAGGCATTTTAATATCCATAAACACAAGATCAATATCAGGATAATCAGAACAAAAACGTATGGCCTCCTTACCTGTTTTTGCCCATAATATTTTAAAATTCAAATTTTTTAGCAATGCTTCAAAATAAAGATAATTTGATTCAATGTCTTCAACAATAAGTAGGGTTTTACCCGAAATATCATCTATTTTTTTTGTTTCAACACTTTTAGGTTCATTATCTTTAATTGAATTATTTGTTAGAGGAATTGTAAAATAAAATTCTGATCCTTTTACATGTTGAGATTCAAGCCATATCTTTCCTCCAAGAAGCTCTGTTAGTCGTTTTGCCACAGATAAACCAATTCCAACACCCTCATATCTGCGTGTATGTGTGTCATCACCTTGACGAAAAATATCAAAAATTAAGTCCTGTTTTTCTTTTGAAATACCGATTCCCGTATCTTTAACAAAGAATTTTAATATAGATTTATTATTTTCTTTTTCTTTAATATATCCATATTCGATTTGGCCTTCGTGTGTGAATTTTAAAGCGTTTTTAAGTAGGTTCAAAAGTATTTGAGAAAGTTTACGGCTATCAGTGTTAACCATAATTTCATGATCGTTTTCAATCATTTTATGTTGAATATCAATATTATGTTTATTAATCTTCATTTGCTCGTTCAGAATGGTTTTCCTAATATTATTCATAAAATTAAAAATATTAACATTCTCATTTTCAATTTTCACTTCTCCGCTTTCTATTAGAGAAATATCAAAAATATCTTCGACGAGTGAAAGCAAATGAGAACCGCTACTATTAATGGTTTCTACATAATCTATAATTTCGTCAATATGTGTATCTCTATCAATAATTTCAGAAAATCCGATTATAGCATTTAGAGGAGTACGTAATTCATGAGACATTGTTGACAAAAAAGCTGATTTTAGTCTGTCGGATTCTTTGGCTTTTCCAAGTGCCAGTTTTATAGTTTCTTCTGACTTTTTACGCTCAATGATAATACTAATTTGGCGTGAAACAAACTCAAGGATGTTTTTATCATTTTCATCATAGGCGTTTTCATTATCATAGCTTTGAACTACTATGGCGCCTGTCACTTTTTCCCTTATTTTTAAAGGTACACCAAGCCATATTTTTGAATCCGAACCAAAACTTTCAGTTTTCCCGACTTTCTCTAAGTCATCCATAATTTTCTTAGTAGCCAATAATGACTTTTCTGATTTTATGACATAAGCAGTTAAAGTTTTACCGGCAGGAAAAGTGCTTAATTCATCCAATTGGTCAGCCATATATTGAAGAGAAATAGTATCGTTTTCATTATCATACAAAGCAACATAGAAATTAGTTGTATCAATTATCGTTCCCAGTTGTTTTTGAATTAGTTTACATAATTCTTCTACACTTTCATTTGTATTTGCAGCATTGGAAATATTATATAGAATTTTTTGAGCTTGATCGGATTTTTTACGTTGAGTAATATCGTTCAAAGCTGTAATTCTTATCATTCGGCCATCTATTTCAACCATTCTCCCTTGTATTTCAGCGGGAAATGTTTCACCATTTTTACGAAGTGCAGTAACCTCATAAGGTTTTTCGTATCCTGACATCATATTTTTTAGTACAATCTCACGACTTTGAGGAGTAATCCAATCTGTACCGGGTCTTCCAATAGCTTCCTTTAAGGAATAACCAAACATGTTTTGAGCAGATAGATTTTGATCAATACATATTCCTTTTTCTGAGATAAAAATTGCTTCAACCGGTGCCTCCGAAAGAAATTTAAAACGATTTTCACTTTCTTTAAGAGCTTTTTCAGCGATTTTTTGTTCAGTAATATCCCGTATATTTAAAACGATGCCATTAATTAATGGTTCTTGTAGATAATTTGTCCCGATAGCTTCCAAATAAACCCAACCGCCACTTTTTGTTTTATGCCTGTATTCGTCTTTCATTGTTTTTTTTGGGGTTGCTAAAAGCTTTGAAAGAGTTTCCGACATGTGCTCCACATCATCAGGATGCAGGAATTCAAAACCTGAGTGGTTCAATACTTCTGCCGGTGTAAAACCTGTAATCCTTTCTACCGAATCGCTTACAAAAACCTCTTTTCCTGTTTTATCAATAATAACAATTAAATCATTGGAATTTTTGACAAGATATTTGAATCTTTTCTCACTATCCATTATTAATTTTGTCCTCTCAAAAACCTTTTCTTCGAGGACTTCTTTTTCAGCACGTAATTTATCCTCTGCTTCTTTTATTCGTAACGTTACTTTTATCTGAGCTGAAAGTTCAGTTGGATCAATTGGTTTTGATAAAAAGGCATCGGCACCGCATGCTAATCCATAGATTCTACTTTTGGAATCTGTTTTTATGGCCGTTATCATTATGACAGGAATCTGTTTTGTTAATTCATCCTCCTTTAGCCTTTTACAGGCCTCATAGCCGTCCAATTGAGGCATAATTATATCAAGAAGGATAGTGTCGGGTTGTTCTTCCCTTGCTTTTTTTATTCCTTCTTCACCCGACAAAGCAGTAAGAACTTTACATTCGGGCATCCTGTTTTTAACAATTGCCTCAATGGTTGTTAGGTTGTCTTTTTTATCATCAATAGCGAGGATTTTTCTCATGGTCTTATTTGTTTTCGAGTTTTGGTTTCTCGTTTGGGTTGCTAACTTTTGACTTCATACTTGAAATCTTAATTTGATTATTTTTATTTATGGTTTTACAGGTATTGAAAATGTAAATTTACTTCCCTCATCTACTGTACTTTCGACCCATATTTTACCTTTGTTTATTTTAACAAATTCTTTACATAAATTTAATCCTAATCCAGTACCTCTTTCTCCTGATGTACCGAGAGTTGATATGCTTTCATCTATTTTAAATAGCTTTTCAATCAGTTGTTTCTTAATTCCTACTCCGGAATCGATAATCGAAACATGCACTTGGCTATCTTTAATTTCAGAAGATAAATAAATTGTTCCTTTTTCGGTAAATTTTATTGCATTAGAAAGCAAATTTCTAATAATAGTGCTAAACATGTTTTTATCGGCATAAGCAATTAGAGATGGGAGAATATTAGATCGTAGCTTATTTTGTTTTTTCTCAGCATTTTCCTTTAATAATCTTATGTTTTCATCAATAACTTCCTTAATGAAAAATAGTTCAGGGTCATATTTTATTAAGCCTCTTTGCGATCTTGACCATTCTAAAAGGTTTTGAAGCAAGTTCATAGCATGCTTTGAATCTTTGCTTATAATTTCAATTAATTTTTTCCTGTCTTCCTCATCATAATTATCATAATCTTTTGATAATTCCTCTGAAGCACTCATTACCAATCCGAATGGATTTATTAAATCATGTCCGATAATTCCGAAAAATTTGTCTTTTGAGGCATTTAATTCTTTTAAACGTTTTTCGTTTTCTATTAAATCCTGTTCGACTTTCTTTCGTTCAATAGAAAGACTTATCTGATCGGCGATAAATTCAAGCATTTTCATATCTGATTCACCATAAGCATTTTCGTTGGTATAACTTTGCACAACAAGAACACCTATTACTTTGCTTTCAATTTTAAGAGGTACTCCAAGCCATATTTCCGAATCGGTTCCGAAACTCAAAGTTTCACCGGATTTTTCTAATTCATTTATTTTTTCTTTGTTAGCAAGTAAGGACTTTTGAGTTTTAAAAACATAATAAGTCATTGTTCCTTCTGCCGGAAAAGAGGAAATTTCATCGTTTTCATCAGAAAATAATGGAATAGAAAACATATGGGTTTTATGATCGTAGAGAGCTACATAAAAATTAGTAGTGTCGATGATAGTTCCCAATTCTTTCTGAATAAGGCGGATCAAATTTTTAAGATTATCTGTTGTTATAGCAGCATTGGAGATATTATATAATACCTTTTGAACCAGTTCATTATGTTTTCGCTCGGTGATGTCTTCAAAAACAGTAGCAAACCTATCTTTACGTGTTGAAAAAACCGATATAGAAAATTTTTTGTTCATTGGTTGGAAATTAACTTCTAAGCGAGTGGGTTTGCCGGTTTTAGTAACTTCAACAAAAGCATTCAGATATGGAGGCTCTTTAGCACCGTAAATTTCGGAAGCAAGCTTATTAATGATATCTTCTTTTTTAAGGCCGAGTATCTTTTCGTAACTCGGATTAACATCAAGTATGCGATAATCAATCGCTTCATTAGCATTGTTGAAAACTAACTCGTGAAAACTAACCCCTTCTAATAAGGAGTCGAAAAGTGATTTGAATCTTATCTCGCTTGCTTCTACTGCAAAATTTGCCAGTTTTCTCTCTGTTATATCAACTGATATTATTAGAATGCAATTTTGGTTTTCTTCTATATCGAATGGGATTTTCGTTGTTTGAAACCAACGTTCAGTTCCATCGTCATAAACGAAGAGATCTTCTTCTACAAATAATGTCTTTTTACTGTCGATTACATCCTGCTCCGCTTTTCTGAATTCTTTATAGTCGGTTGTTTCAAACCAATTTTTAGCAAATTCGTGGTCGTATTTTCCAAGAAATTCTTCAGGTGCTTTGTTATGCATCTCTGCCATTTTTTTATTCACAACAAGATACATTCCATTTCGATCTTTCACAAAGATACAATTGGGTGTTGCATCAATAACTTGTCGCAACATAGTTTCATTAAGCTTAAGCTTTGACTCTACTGCTTTTCGTCCTGTGATTTCTGCTTTTAACTCCCGATTGGTTTGAGCTAACTCGGCAGTTCGTCCCTGTACATTTGTTTCGAGCTTGCTATATGAATCCTGCAATAATTTATTAGCAGATTCCAGTTCAAAACTTTTCTTTCGAAGGACTCGAGAACTCAGAATAATGCCGACAATTCCTAATATCCAGAGCAGAGCTAAGGAAAAAATATGTGCTGTTGCGGTCTTATGCTCTTCAGCTAAATAAGGGGCTAAAGGTACGGTAAAGCTTACTCCACCCCGCACATCCCCAATCTTATAACCTTGGTGTCCATGGCATTTAAGACAACCTTCTTGCATAATCAATGGCCTCATCAATCGTAGGGATTGTTGTCCTTCAAACTCGCAGAATCCAAGAGCCTCAGTTTTTCCGTTTTCAAAAGATTTTAGTGCCTTTTGTTCCCAATCATCGGGTGCATTCTCAGGACGCAAAGGCTTTAAACTGGTGATATGACCGGCTACACCGGAAATTTCGGGTAAATCTTCGTTCAGTTGACGTTGTGCGTAGGCCGGATTCATCAGCGTTAACTTTACACCCGACGGAGTTTCGATATCTCGTTCAGGAACATGAGATAAAAATGGGTTGGGAGGAGTACGTTCGTTGACAGGGACGTAAAAACCGCCATGTTTAGCTGCCCAAAATCGAAAATTCTTATCTTTTTCAAAATTGATTCGAGCCTCATTAATTGCCAGGTTCTTAGTTGTCTGACTCAATTTAGAGAGGTCATGAGCCAATAATAACGCCATGATCACAGTCCATGATGTGATGAACAACCATGCAAGTTTCATTATTCCTTTTCGGTTAGAATCGCCTTTGTGTTTATTTTTTATTTTAACCATTATTTTTTATCCTACTAATTTGTTTCAATCATTTTCATTTCTTAAAAAACTACTCAATCATTCAATTTATTTAACAACTTCTCAATTGTAACTTAATTTTCGATAAAAGTACTTCCTTTTTAATTGGCTTTGAAATATAATCATTGCATCCTGCTTCTAATGCCTTTTCACGATGGCCGGAAAGTGCGTGAGCTGTCTGTGCAATAATTACAACATCTTTGTTAAATTTACGGATCTGCCTCGTGGCTTCATAACCATCCATTTTTGCCATTTTGATATCCATCAGGATCAGGTCAATATCAGGATTGTTACGGCAAATTTCAACTGCTTCTTCACCGGTTTTA